>CALREZ010000002.1:54472-110102 GCA_943356445.1 Candidatus Nomurabacteria bacterium | reverse complement strand
CAGAGAAGACGAGAACCGTCGAGCTCATAGATGTCACCCTTCTGAACCGTTACATTCGTGATGTTTAGTTTTTCCAGTTCCTTTTTGAGATCAAACATTTCCACCGTTTTTTCTTCAGGGAAAATATCGTCCAACTCCTCGCTGTCAAAACCGATATCTTTCAGAAACGACTCGTCGAATTCCGCCAAAAGTTCGAGATCGAATTCTCCGGTGTTCTTGTTCAATCTAAGGTTCAGTTCTTTTTCTTTCTCAGTATCAGGAATATTCACATATACAACGGGCACGGTTTCCATTCCGAGTTCCTTCGCCATCTCAAAACGGAAATGTCCGCCGATGATAATGTTTTTTCTTTCCTCTGCGATATTGCAGATCACGGGATCTACCATACCGAATCTGATGATCGATTCCTTGAGCTGTTCCGCTTGCTCTTTAGAGTGCTTGCGAGGATTATATTGTGCCGGCTGAAGTTCGTTGATCGGAACTTCGACGATGATGAGTTTTTTGTCGCTCATGATATTATTTTTTATTAGTAATAAACTTGTAACATTGAGTTACAAGTTTATTAAATCACGAGTGCTATTTTACATTTGGAATTGAGTGAATCATTCAATTCCAAATCTTTGTTTCCTCAACTTTTTCAATTTTCTTGTGCTGTCATAAACACGTTGGGTTTTTCTTTTGCTCCCTAAAATATTCTTGGAAATTTCTTTTGCTGTCGTTTTGTATTTTTTTCGTTCAACTTCGTCAAACCTTTCCTTGTGACGATTCCACTTATCCAACTCGATTTCTGTGTCGATGTCTTTAAGGTCGTCGTATTTTGGAAGATTTTTCGTTAGAGAAGATTCCGTTTGTGCCTTCAGTTGTTTTAGTTCTTTATTCGTCAGTTTGGCGTATATGGTGATCGGTAAATATGACAAGCCGGATATTTTCATTGTTCCTTCCGTCCATGGGCCGATAGCGAAGTTGTAAAGAGGAGCTGATATTTCGTTATGTAGTACATATCGTCGCAGACTCTCTGTAAAGTTAAGAGGCAGGCTGAATTTTTCGATAATGTAATTAATGTTGTATGTTAAATAATTCCACGGTATATCATTGTGAATAAGTTGTCGTTGTTTCTTTGCCATTTCTTCGTCCGTTACTTCGTTTTGAACGTCCTTACCAATCTTTTTTATTTTTCTCCAAAACGCCTCATCTGATATTTTTTCATCGGATCTGGCGTGTATTCTGTTCGTCCATTCTTCCTTTATTTTGTCTTCCATCAGTAAGCCATTTTCTGGAATCTCCAAAAATTCACGGCAGTCTTTTACCATTGCTTGAAAGAGTGCGGAAGTGGTCAGCAATTTCATCGTATCAAGATTGCTTTTGTATGAAGGAAATCTGCGAAAAAGCTCCTGTTGAGAGGTTTTTACCGGCTTTTGTTTTTTGGTTTTTCGCTTTTCAGTCATATCCATATGGTATCACGTTAAAAACGCTTCATAAAGTTACTGACGGAACATAGGACTGTCGCATTTGTCGCATTTTTGTTAACGACAGAAAAAAATAGACCCCGACCCGAGTACCTCGTCAGCCGAGTCGAAAGTATGCTAAAATACCCTTACAAGGTCTACAACCGTGGGTACTTAACCCGAATACACCGCATTGACAACCTGTTAGTTTCATGACCCGACTACTAATGGAGTTGGTGTGACCCATAAACATAGCAAGGCGATGCAAAAAAACCAAGATATTGTCTTGGTTTTTTGCTATAGTAATTCCATGAACAAAAACGCCACCAAAAAACATCTAGTATTAGTTCCTCTTACATCCTTTTATCTTTCGGACTCACTTACAGACGAGGAGTCCCCCGCAAAGATAGCTTGTTCTTGGAATATTCCTAATACTGACATCAAGCTTATAAAACTGTCCAAAGTAATCACCTTATCAAAAAATTCTGAAAACCCGACTTTTGACGAAGATATTATAATTGAAGAAGCAACCTTTAAAATACAGACTGTTTTCCCTGCAAAAAATATATGTTTAAGATTTAACTCAGGTTTTCTTTTTTCGTTTACACAAGAAGATCCTGACAGTCTAATAATTTTCCCTCATACTTTTGAAAACAAAATAAGAAACCCTTTAACCTTTTTAAGGTTATTCTGCAAGGGTGACTTGTTCGCCCCGTATGGTTTTGTTGGTGGAAAGGACATAATTCCTTTTTTTGATTTTGGTCAGAATTTTAATGATGGATATTCATATCTCTACCAAAAAGATGTTGAAGACTTTCTTCTATTTTATAGAAAGTATTCAATTCTTGCTGAAAATTTAAGGAAAAAAGCCCTTGAAAATCCTGGGACAATTTTTGAAAGTTGGTATAAAAGAGTCAATAATGGGATATATTTTTTCGGGCAAACGTATTTTACTTCCGAGAAAAATTATTTAAACCCCGAGGCGAAAGATAAAAACAATTTAAGGCTTATATATCTTTGCACGGCGCTTGATGCCCTGATCGGAACAGAAAAACCGAGTGGAAAAAAATTAGCTAAAAAAACAGACCTCATACTTTGTAATCTCACTGGTGCAATTTCAATTGATATTGAAAAATATTACAAGGAAAGATCAAAGTATATACACGCTGATCCCGATGAAATGACCGCGGCAACATTAAACAAAACTATCGAAAAATTTTCAGTCTACATTCAAAAAATAATCTTAATGTCGTTGGAACTTTTTAATGATCCGGATTTTGTTGAAGCTCTTACTCAGGCAAAACAAAAACATTGGTTTTCTTTTTATGAAAAGCAGGAATTATATAAACAATATTCAATTAAAAAAATAACAAGGGAGGCTTTTGGAAAGGTATTTTTGAACAAAGATGGATATGATCTAGCGGATCGGAGGTTTATCGAGTCTAAAATTAACGCATGGTCTCAAGAATAATAATTTTTAACCCTCTTTTAAGAAAGTGATATTTTTGTCCTTGAGCACAAGTCAACTCCGAAGATGTCCGAGTAATTCGCGTTTTCAACAGATTTGTAATGCAAGTGACAAAAAGAGCGATACGAATCGCTCTTTTTTGGTGTATTATCCTATTTATTAAACAGTTAAATCGTCCTCATTCTTTATAGCCACAACACTTTGTAAAATTCTTTCTAGTACTGATGCGACAGAGGCAGCGACAACAGAAACAAAAATCAGGAAAAGACCCACCGCAACACCACCGGCGATGTCGTCACCGGGGCGAACGATAAAGAGGTAGACTACCGGCGCCGCGACAAAACCGATAATGGCCATCGCGCAGTATTTTATCGTCCGCAAAGACCTCACCGAATTTGGAGAGAATGCTTTATTTTTTCCAATATATCCGATCAATCTAAACGTCTGATATATCGCTGTAAAAAATGCAATGGACGCGGTATACGCATATGCCAAAAATGGGTCGTTGAAATATATTTGAAAGAGCGTGGCGTGAGCATTTCGTCCCTCAAGGTGCGGTTCCCAAAGCATAAAAACAAGAACGCCGACGCCGATCAAAACAACGACCGTTCGAAGAAATATGAGCGGGATTCTTTTCGCGATTGATTCTTGCAAATTATTCATATTTTCATCTTAGTTGAGCGCTTATCATTCGTCAACGCATAAAATTGTGATAAAATAAAAACAAAAAATATGATGCCATTTTGTAAAAATTGGAAAAGAGAAAAGTATCACCCGAGCCGGCTTTTGGTCGGGTTTCAGATCTTTCTTTTCATCTTGATCATCGTCGGGGTAGCCCTTATCTTCACGCAAGATCTATGGGTTCCAAAACTGGTGGAATATCTCCTGCTTCCAAAATAAAGAAGACCGCAAGAGGATTCCCTTTTTATACGTCGTCATTCTGATGAAAATCAGAATCCGCGTTGTCACGCCGTAGATTGCGGGTCAAAGCCCGCAATGACGAGCGAAAAGCGAGGAGGGTGCCCGTAAACCCTTCCCAAATCGTCAAAAATGTGTTATTCTTGACGGAATGTCAAAAAATGAGTCCATACTGCGGTTTGAGAAAGTTCGCTTCGGATATGCGGAAACAAAGCCTCTTCTTGATGAAGTGGATTTTTCGGTGCGTCGCGGAACCAAAACGACCGTCATGGGACAAAACGGCTCGGGAAAGAGTACCCTTTTCAAACTGATTACCGGCGAACTTTTTCCCGAAGACGGCAATATCAATGTCGTGAACGGCGTTTCCATTGCCATCTCCAGACAAGTCATTCCTCGCGACCAGCTTGATCTCACCGTTCGTGAATTTTTTGAAAAATCCTTTGACCATAAAGTATACGATATTGATCCGAAGATAGACGAAATCTTGGAAGTCGTACATCTTGATGTTCCCCGCGACCGCATCATGCGTTCTTTTTCCGGAGGACAACAGGCTCGCCTTTTGCTCGCCTCCGCCCTTATTCAAAATCCCGACCTTCTTCTGCTTGATGAACCGACCAACAATCTGGACAAGGCCGGCATTGAACACCTCACGCAATTTTTGAAAGAGTATGAAAAAACCGTCATCGTCATTTCGCACGACGCGGGATTTTTGAACAGTTTTACCGACGGAGTTCTCTATCTGGATGTCTTTACGAAAAAAATAGAGCAATACGTCGGAAACTATTTTGACGTTCGCGAACAAATTACGGCCCGCGTGGAAAAAGAAAATCGCAAGAATGCCCAACTCGCGAAAGAAATTCAGGCAAACAAAGAAAAAGCCAATTTCTTCGCCATGAAAGGAGGTCAGATGCGCATGGTCGCGAAACGCATGCGAGAAAAAGCGGAAGAAATGGAGGAAGAAAAGGTAGATACCCGAAAAGAAGACAAAACCATTCGCCCGTTTACTATTCCCTCTCAACAAAATATCGGCGGTATCATTCACATTACCGCTTTCAAAACCTACAAGAACGGAAAAGTTTTCCAAAGAAAAACCGACGTGAAGCTCGGGAGAAACCAGCACCTTCAGCTCCAAGGCCCGAATGGAATCGGAAAAAGCACGCTTTTGGAACTTATCGCCAAAAATGAATCGGAGGGAACGACCATACCGAAAGACATTGTTATCGGCTATTACCGTCAGGATTTTTCCACGCTCAATTTTGAAGACACCGCTTATGAATCGCTTTGCGAGGTCGCCCCGAAAGAAACTGAAGAAAAAATCCGCAGTATCGCGGCGGGATTTCTTCTCACCGGAAATGTCGTACACACAAAAATCGGCGCGCGTTCCGAAGGGCAAAAAGGCCTCGTCGCTTTTGCGCGTTTGGTTCTCCAAAAACCGGGCCTGCTCATTTTGGACGAACCGACCAATCACATCAACTTCCGCCACCTTCCCGTCATTGCCGAAGCCCTCAATAAATATGACGGCGCGATGATCGTCGTCAGCCACGTCCCCGATTTCGTGGAAAAAATCAGGATTGACGATGTTTTGGATCTGGAGAAATAATTTTCCTTGACAATCAACACACAGCTGATATAATCAACGTACAAAGTGCCGAAAGGCTCCGAGAAACCCCGCCGAAAGGCGGGGTTTCGAGTTATAGAAAAGACTTGAGTTTTTGTTTTATTTCCTCAAAAAATTTATTCTGAATATCATACATCTTTCTTTCTATCCTCTTAACGCTTATCAACTTTATTTGAGCAAGAATAGCTGATGCTTTTTGTCCGTTTGGATCGACGTAGTTAAAGTAAAAGTCAAAGTTTTTCTGTTTTGAAGATAGCGGAACACTCCAAAACATATGATTGTTAAATTTTTTAATAATCAAAACGGGACGAGAAAAATTATCCCCCGAACCATTTTGTTCAAAACCGATATTTTTACCAAGAGAAGACATCCAGACTTCGCCTTCCTTCGGAAAGCGATTCGGTTCATTTGTATCAATTTCTATTTTCTTTTTTAGCTTATTCCAAGTATCAAAATCATTCATAAAACATATTTTATCACTTTTTTCTTTCTCTCTCAAAAGGAAAAGCGCCGGCATTTTGCCGGCGCTGTTTTTTGGAATACATCAAAAGAAAGAAACGATGAGCCCGACAAGAAGAAGGACAAAAAGCATGCAGTCAAAAATGGTATGATACGCAATAGACGTCGCAATCGCTCTTGAGTGCGCCATGTTGAAATCTTCCCCGCAGTACGGCAACGTTTCCCGATAGGCTTTCCGGTATTTATACCCCAGAAAAAATCCGAGAATGATAAGGGCTAAAGGAGCGGCAATCGGAATCCCAAGGATAAGGTGTATCAATCCGAATTTCACCGATTGGCGAGATACCGCTCTCCACTCGGTATGTCCGTAGCGGAAAATTTCTTCTTCCACCTTTACGATGAACGGCGCGAGAAATATAAGAACGGCCAGCAAGACGACGGGAATGCAACGGATAAGATAATCCGAAGATTCCGCCAAATCCGTAAATGGTTTCAAAATGATATTGCCGCCGTCGGGAGAAAAGAAATTCATCCAGCCTATTCTCATAAAAGGGATAAAAGCGAGAAGAAGAAACATCGTTCCCGTAACGAGCACCAGAATGCCAAAGGTTTCAGCAAACATTTTTGGGTTGGTTCGCTTCCATATAAACGGAACGAAGGAGATATTCGCGAAAGCTTCTCGCGCCATTCCGACGATAAAATACAGAACATACGCCAAAGCGATGCCTTTGAGATAAAAAACAGGGTCGGTCATATCTGTGCCTCCAGAGTTTGTCTTACGTGCAAAAAACTTATTCTGGCATTACCGTAACACAGATATTCCGCCGACGCAATCAGTCTTCGTGAGGGTTTTACGCCTCCATCGTATTACAATACGCAACCATGGCGCTCTGGATAAATTCCGCCAATCCCTTCCCTATTTTTTCATAATGCGACCGGAATCGCTCGTCCGAAACATACATGTCCGCCAGTCCGCGGTATATTTGCAAATTCGGTTCGTAAAAAGTGCGGAGGTGGTGGTAGTGCCTCGCGATAAGAGATTGAACTTTTTCGCTTTCCGGAGGAAGACCTTCTTTCATATATTCGGCGATTTCCAACATGATTCTATCAGCGTCAGCCGCGGCTTGCGCCAATTCTTCTTTGCTCATTTTTTTCACGCGTTCCTGCGATTGTTTGTAGGCTTCGGTATCGCCCCACTTTTCTCGCGCTTCTTCCTCATATGTATTGTTGTCGTCCATATTTTTATTTTTTGTTAAGACCATTCCAGTATAACAAAAGTTGTCTTTTTTTTCGCCCCTGAAAGGAACAAAAAGAGACCTTCAAAAAATAATGAGCGAATAGTTTTTTAAAAAAGCGATGTCATGGCATCGCTTTTTTCTTTTTGATATACTGTAATCATGAAAACAAAAATATTCGCAGTGCTGATTCTTTTCATTTCAATCGTCGGAGCAGCAATCGTACGGTTCTCAAGTACGCCAACACTAGCACCAACAGAAACAGGTAAGGAACAAAAACCTGCAGAAGCCCACGCCCTTCCGACAGAAAAACCAATACCAGCACCCACTCCCGCCGTCTCAAAACCGATATCTTGCCCGCCAAAAACAAACAGTGAAGAACAAACCGCCTGTATCGCCCTCTATAAACCGGTCTGCGCAGAAGTACAAGTGCAATGCGTCCGAGCTCCTTGTCCGCCAAGACCGCACACCTTCGGAAACTCCTGCGAAGCCTGCGCGAATCCTCTCGTCAAAGAATACACCGAGGGAGAATGCATAAAAAAATAAAAGGTTATCAATATAATTTTTAAAAATACATGAAACAATCACAGATCCCGCCGATGGACAGAGAAAGAAATATCCGCCAAAACCAGCACGTAACCAGAGCCCCGCGGATGGAAATGAGGAGGGAGAAAAAGAAATAAAAAATCATAAAATAGCTGTTCATATAGGACAGCTATTTTTGTGCTTTCAAAAACCTGTTATACTGATGATATTATGCTTAAAATAATTGAAGCAAGGGGTAACTATTACGACTGTGGATATCAGTTTGGAGAACAGGCAAAAAAACATATTGAGTACCGTCTTAAACGAGAAGTAAAAGACGCCTTGTTCAAAAAGTACCAAAAAGCTCTTGAGGAAGTTCACCAAACCTGCAAAAAATACTACCCTCAATTTATTCGCGAGATGGAGGGAATGGCAGATGGCGCAAAAGTTGACTATTGGAGACTGCTTTTACTTAATACCCCAGAGATAGAAAGCCGCAAAGGGGGATGCACAACGATTGCCGCCAAACGAGACGACGGTATCTTCTTAGTACACAACGAAGACGGCGGAGGAGATGAACGTTCTCAAGACTGTTTTCTGGTACATTATGTTCTTCCCGAGGTGTCCTTTTACGCGTTTGTTTACGCGGGGGAGATACCAAGCGGTTCATACAGTTGGAATTCTTACGGTGTATATTTTTCAGTCAATTACTTGGAACCAATCCGCCCGGATATTACCGACAGAGTTTCAAGATGTTTTGTCGCGCGTCGGCTTATTGAAGCGAAAAGCATTGAGGACGGCATATCAAAATTAAAATCTGGGCACGAAGCGAGCGGGTATCATTATTATCTCGGAAAAGGAACCGATCTTTTTTCTATTGAACAATTTCATGATTCCGTAAGTATCAAAGAAGTGAGGGGGATAGACGTTCATACCAACCATTATTTACACCCCATGTTTTCTGCGCAAGCTCCGACGTATAAAAACTCTCTTATAAGATACAAACAAACTCTCAAACTTCTTGAAGAAAAAAAGGATCCGATGGATATATTGGCAGACAGAAAACACGCGCCAAATTCAATTTGCACAAAACTTCTGGAAAACGGACACACTATCTCGACTATTCGCTTTTTACCCACAGAAAACAAAGTGGAACTCTATGAACCGCTATCTATGAAAAAAGTCCAAACCTTCAGTCTTTAACTCGATGCTTTTCAAAAAGACTTCTGTTATACTTAACCCATGCTTCAAATAATTATTTTTGCGCTTGTTGCCATCGGCATTCTTGCCGTCACTCATGTCTTTCTGTTTTTTTCTTTTATAAAATTCTTCGCAGTTGAATCGGTAAAAATACGGTATTTTATCGGCGGTGTTCTGATTTTTCTTCCGCTCGGATTAGTTTGCGCGCAGATACTCTCTCATTTTTACGATACTTATTTCTCCCGCTGTATTTTTTATCTTTTCAATCTCTGGTTCGGAACACTTACGGCGCTTCTCACCTTCTTTGTTATTGCGTGGATCCTCGCTATTGCCGGGAAATTTTTCCGAGTCAACCTTCCTCTCTTTGCCATCGGAAGTATTATTCTTACCCTATCCATTGTCTATACGGCGTATGGAATATGGAATGCGTATCATCCGATCGTACGACATATCACCGTGAAAATAAAAGATCTTCCGGAAGAATGGAAAGGCAAAAGAGTGGTTCAAGCTTCCGACATTCACCTCGGTTTCATCTGGGGAGAAGCTTTTTTCCATGGGCTCATTAAAAATATCAATGCGCAAAAACCCGAAGCTGTGTTTCTTACGGGAGATCTCTTTGACGGCACCGGCGACCGTTTTGATTATGTGGCGAACGACCTCTCAAAACTGATCGCGCCGAAAGGTTCTTACTTCATAACCGGCAACCATGAAACTTATTTCGGCATTGAAAAATCATACGCTCTTCTGAAAAATTCCGGCGTTACCATACTTCGCGATGAAGTGAAAAACGTGGACGGCCTGCAAATTGTCGGCATCAATTTTGAAAACAAAAAAGTGGCGGATACGCTCGCGAAGATGCCGGGATATGACAAAAATGGCCCGTCTATTCTTCTCTATCACGAGCCAGCGCGAACCGACGAGGCGAAAGCCTCCGGAATCAAGCTTCAGCTTTCCGGACACACTCACGCTGGGCAAATTTTTCCGTATGGTTTTATTACTTCCCTGTACTATTCCGGCCTTGATTACGGTTTGCACCAAAACGGCGATTACGCCCTGTACACTTCCAGCGGAGCCGGCACCTGGGGCCCGGCAATGCGCGTCGGGACAAATTCGGAAATCGTCGTCATCACGCTTGAATAATGTAAAAAATCGGCGACCCATTGTGGGTCGCCGATTGTGTTTTAACTCTGTACTAATTGAGCCGAATAGTCTATCGGGCCGACATCGCGAATGATGCATCTTGGAGCGCTCCATGTATTGATAATCGCTTGCGGAGTACCGATACCGGCGCCGCAAGGGTCGCCGCAGGGGCCGAACCAGTGATTTTGCGGAGCGCCGGTCGTGCGAGCGCGGATACCCGCGTAGGTTGTGCCGTTCACGGTTGCACCGAGGACTTTATTGATGAAAACGGGATCATCAGATACCACTGCGGCAGTCAAATGATTTTCCATCTGTTCGCAGGCCTCCAATACATGTTCAATATCCCTGTTTTCATAGGAAGTAACCACTTGAAACGGGCCAAAAACCTCGGTCGTTGCGATGTCCCAGTATTGTGGCAATAAAATTTGCTTAAGCGGAACATATACCGCCGTCGGTTCTATCGCGCCATAACAATCCGGAATGGTATGATTGATAAGCGGTTTTCCGCCGAACAAAAGCCATGCTCCGGGAATTTCAAGAAGCTTGTTCATGTGACCCAACATCTCTTTCGTCTTCCACGTAAGAACCGGGCCGACCGTGAGGTCGTGAAGATTCCGCGAATAAGCAAGAGATTTCAATTTGGCAAAAAGACCGCCGTTCACCCAGTTATCGTGAGCAAAAAGAATGGAAGTCGCCGAACATTTTTGTCCGCTCGCCGCATAGGCGTCTTGGTCGCACTGCCACGCCACGTAATCAAGATTTTCCGCCTTGAAATCCGGGCCCAGAATTTTCCAGTCAAAACCGGCATCTTCAATCCGCACTTTTCCGCGCATGATCTGCGAAATTTCTTCCGCCACTTTGCTTGAACCGGTGAATTGCACGAGGCGAATAATGTCCTTGCCTTGTTTCAAGAGTTCGTTCATCACGGAACCGCGACAGTGGATCAAATCAACATCTTCCATCGGCAATCCGCACTCGTGGAGCAACGCCAAAAATTGATCAAGAACCACACTCACCGTCGTTGCCGATTTGATCAGCGGTTTATTTCCCATATAGAGCGCGCCCATCAATTGAAGGACGGGGATTTCCATCGGAAAGTTAAACGGCGCAATAATTACCACGGGGCCATACGGCCATTGATAATCTTGCGGCTGCTGTCCGAAGTGATCGCCGGGGGTCGTCTTCCCTGTCGCCAAAAATCGTACTTGGTCGCCCGAAAAGTTTTTTAAAAACTGTTTCGTCACAACGACTTCTCCGCGCGCTTGCGCATATGATTTCGGCATCACGCTTTGAATAAGCCGAGTAAAATATCCCTCAACGGCCGGGTCTTCCAAAGCCATGGCAGCCTTAAAAGAAACTTCGCCGAGCATTTTATACCGCTCAACATTTTTGATCGGATTATGCAGCCCGCTTTTCGGACACTTCGCGAGCGACGCCAGAAATGGCGCAATCTCGTCAACTTGTGTGTCGGGATATTCCAATAAAGGGCGGCCGTCCAGAGGATTTACAAGAACAGCGGTTTTTGCCGTATTCACATATTCGCCGCCGACGATATTGCACAAATGTTTTTGGTCGTCTTGCAGGGCTTCTAACAAGTCTTTGTATATCACAGATACTCTCCGTTTTCAGTTGTAAAAACAAACATCCGTGCTTATTCTGCCTAATTTAGACATAAATGTCAATCAAAAAAGCCGTTCTTTTTATGCTATGATACCGACAGAAAACATAGCAAAGGAGGTTCAGTGAAAACTCTCAAATATGTCATTTTAGCCGTTCTTTTTCTCTTCGTCAGCTGCAAACCGCCGCAACAAATAGACCCCGGCGGACGATGGCGCGGATATATGGACCGCGTCGCCTCAACCCAAAAAACGGGAGCAAGCGTCCTCATAGATTACGAGTGCGACAGCGCTTGCCTCATCCTCCTCTCTTCCGGCCCGGGGCTTCGCATTTCAAAAGATGCAAAGTTCGGCGTCCACGAAACAAGATATGTTCTTCCCGACGCAGAGTATTTAGACAGTACCAGTAAAAGAAGCGAAGTGGGGACCAAACTTTTCAAAACACTGCTCCCTGAATGTGCCGTAAAACTTTTTGACAGCAAACGCGCTTTTGATTTTCCTCACCCGACCTATTTTTCCGGAGAAGAAGTATTAAAAGCCTGTCCGCAAATAAAAGAATATATCGCCGAGTAAACAAAACGCCACGATTCATTCGTGGTGTTTTTTTAAAAAGCTAACAGTAAAAGCTCGTCTACCGTATAGTATTTTCCACCAACACTTCCGTGGCCTCTTCCTCGCTGATGAGACGCTTATGTTTCCAATCTCCTTTCAGGAACCACACGACGGCCAAGAGCGCGGTAAAAATATACGAAACGGGAAACGCCCACCATATCCCGATTTCATGGAGCGCGGTGTGTTTGGAAAGAAGATAAGCAACCGGAAATTGAAGAACCCAGAGAGAAACCACGGAAAACAAAAGCGGAACCATCATATTTCCCGAAGCGCGAAAAACTCCCGAAAGTGACATCTGCAAACCAAGAAAACCGAAAGTGAGAGCGATAACGCGCAAGAATACCGCCCCTTGCCGAATCACTTCGGAATCATTCGGAACAAAAAAGCTGACGAGATGCGGCGCAAAAACGAAACAAAAAATCCCGACGACCGTAAGAAAAACAAAAGAGATGAACGCCCCTAAAACAGCCGTGTCGTGCGCGCGTTTTAGCTTCCCTGCTCCGATATTATGCCCGACCAAAACCGACGTTGCCATAGAAAGTCCGAGCGCCGGAATCACCACCACCTGCAAGATATTGGAACCAACCCCATACACGGCCGTCACCACAGTACCGAAGCTCGTGATAAGGAAGGTCATCATCAGAATACCGAAAGAGCGAATGGATTGTTCCAAAGACGCGGGAACTCCGAGGAAAAATAATTTCTTTAAGAAAACCGGGTCGGGAATAAAATCAGAAAAATGAAGACGAATAACATAGTCTCCTCGGAACAGAAGAAACATTCCGATAAGGGCGGCGAGCGTTTGCGTTCCGAAGGTTGCCATAGCCGCGCCGGAGACCCCCGATGCGGGGATATTTTTCCAACCGAAAATAAAAAGAGGATCCAGTAAGAAATTCAGTGCCGTCGTTCCGATAATAATGATCATGGGAATTTTTACTTGCCCGATACCCCTCATCACCGATTGAAAGGCGGTAAACCAAAACATAAATGGCAGTCCAAGAAAAAGCACGCGCAAAAAAAGAAGCGCGTTAGAGAATACGACAGGAGAGACTCCCATAAGTTTCAAGAGAACGGGAGAAAAAAACCAGCCGACAAAAGAAAAAATTATAGAAGCAAACGTAATCAAAACAAGCGTCTGCGCTACCACATGATTCACTTTTTTGTAGTTGCGGGCTCCGGCATACTGCGCAACAAGCGCCGAGCCGGCGATAAGAAAACCGGTAACGATAGAGATAAGAAGAAATGTAATCGGAAAACTGATGGAAACGGAAGCGACTGCATTCGCGCCCAAACGTCCAACCCAAAAAGCATCCGTAAGCTGATACGCCACCTGAAGCAGGTTAATGAAGATAATCGGAATGGCGAGCATCGTCAAAGATCGAGCAATAGAGCCCTCTGTCCCGCACCATTCTTTTGTTTTTGTCGTCGGTTCCATATGAATTTTGATAACTTGCGTAAAATACGTTATACTACGAAATATCTTATAAGTATACTCCTTTATCTCTATGAGTAACATGGAAAAATCAAGCTTTCGTCCGAAAATATCGGAAAATGACAAGAAAATACAAGAAGGTCTTATCTCCGCTTTTGAAGAAAACCGATGCCCTTCCTGCGGAAAAGACATCGGTCTTTTGGGAGTTGAAAACTGGAACGGTTTTTGCGATGAAACCTGTTTTCAAAAATATGAGGGTGGAGATTCAAACCTCGCCATGGCCGGAGGAGAATATGATTACCGAAAACCCCTCGCCAGAGACGCCGAAAAACTCGGCATAAGTGTAAACGAATACAAAAAACTCAGAGAAGAAAAAGGACTTTCTTTTACCGAAATACAAGAAGGAATAGAGAAAAGAGAACAAAAAATGGCTGCGTAAAAAAAGCGCCCCGATTTATATCGGGGCGCTTGTTCAATTACTGAGTTAAACTTTTTTCAATTTTTTCCATCGTGCACTTCACTTTTTCCGGAGGCTCTTTTGAGAGAACTTCTTTTAAACGCAAAAGTTCCGATTTCATCATTTCTTGGAGTCTTGGGATGTACCGTTTCCAGCCAGTAAGCCGCAAGACTAATCCTGAAGCGACGATATCATTCTTTGGCGCGTAGTCCGCAATAAAATCAACGAGCAAAGCATACCCCTCCTTGGTATGGAAATGTCTTGAATTTCCGCCGGCAAATGCGCCAATGAGAGAACGAACGCGGTTTGGGTTGTTGATATCAAAAGCCGGGTGGCTCATGAGAACTTTGACTCGCTCTATCGCTCCTTTTTCACCGGAATACGCCAGCGCAGAGAACCACATATCCATGACGTTATTATCGCTTTTGAATTGTTCGTAGAATGAAAGAAGAGCAAGCGAGGCAGCCCCGGAAAATCCGCGTTTCGTCATTCTATTAACCAAACAAGAAAACGCCGTATCTTTATCTGACATGCTTTTCGCATTCGCATATTGCCAAAGAGCTCTGGATCCGTCCGTATCTTTTTCCACCAAGTAGGAGAGCGCGGTATTGGCAACCGAACGTCTCGCTACCGATTCCGGATCAAAAGAAAGTTCGGCATCAAAATCGCTCCGATTTTCTCTATACAAGCGCTCAAACTCCTTGCGATAGGTTCTCGCCAGCACGCGGTAAACAAACAGACGCGCTTTATGAATCGCATGTGGGTCAATCGCTTCGCTCATGTTCGCGAGAGTTGCGGAAGCCGGTAAACTCATCATTTTAGCCAACAGATTTTTATCAATACTCTCTTCGCGAAGCATTGAGCCGAATGCTTTTACGAAGGCATCTTCCAGAACAAGCATTCTGCCCTCTTTTGCGTCTTCCACGAGCTTGAGCAGCACTTGCGTGCCATAGGTTTGACTCGCATCCCAGCGAGCAAAGAGGCTCGTATCTCTCGCCATTAAGTGCGCCAGTTCCCCTTTTCGGTAATCATATTTCACCTTAATGGGAGCAAAATTTCTGTTCAGAGAAAGCGCCGGTTTATACGGTATATTTTCAAAAACAAAGGTTTGTTCCGGTTTGGTAATGCGAAGGATTCCCGTTTTGTGGTCATACAAACCATCGCGATCATGAACGATCCATTCGCCGACGCTTCCAATGAAACCGACAGAAAAAGGAATATCAAACGGTTCCATGACCGTTCGGTCTGGAGCCACTGAACAAGATTGTTTAATATGAAGCGTAAGCGTTTTTGCTTTTGAAGCGTACTCTGAAACAATAGCGACTTCCGGCGTACCCGATTGAGTAAACCAGTTGCGGAATTGATACAGATCAACACCGTTCGCTTCTTCCATACAACGCATTACGTCTTCAATTCGAGTCGCTTGACCATCGTGACGTTTTGCGTAAAATTTCATGCCCTTCAGGAAACCGTCTCGTCCAATAATTCCTTCCAGCATTTTATACACTTCCGCGCCCTTTCGGTAGACGGTTCCCGTATACATATTATTCGGTTCTTTAATTTCCGCCGGACGTATAGCATGCCGATTCGGGCCCGCATCTTCAGAGAATTGGCCGGAGCGGATACCGGAAACATCGTCAATTTCTTTGCGAAGTCCCCAGCCTCGGTAGTCTTTGGAAAAAAGACAGTCGCGGCGAACCGTAATGCTTTCTTTTACGCCGAGTTCCCGCCAATCAACGTTGGTAATGCGATTGCCCGTCCAATTATGGAAGTATTCGTGTCCGATAACACCCTCAACCCTTTCATAGGTATAATCGGTAGCCGTTTCCGGACTGGCAAGAACGCATGACACGTTAAAGATATTCAACCCTTTGTTTTCCATCGCGCCCATATTGAAATACGGAGTGGCAACGATCTTGTAATCATCCACGTCGCATTCGTACCCGTACCAGTCTTCATCATATTTCATGGCGTGCTTGAGCGAAACCATAGCGTGATGACATTTTTCAATATCTTTCGCTTCGGCGTAGATCTCAAGATTTACCGCCCTATCGGAGAGAGTCGTGTAGGTATCCTTGAGATCTTCCAGTTTTCCCGCAACCAAAGCGAATAAATAACTTGGTATGGGGAAAGGCAGGTCATAAGTCTTCCAATGGATTCCTTCTTTTTTCTCTTCTCCGATCAAGTTGCCATTGGAGAGCATTACAGGATATTTTTCCTTGTCGCCGATAATCGTCGTACGAAATGGCGCCATAACTTTCGGCATATCAAAGTAAGGAAATATCTTTCGCAGCCCTTCGGGCTCATTTTGGGTCAGAAGCATATCGCCGGCTTGGTAGAGTCCTTCGCCGGTCGTATTGTTTTTCGGGTCTATCAAAACGACAGTTTCCACCTTGCACCCATTGGGTACTCCGCGGAGAATAAGTTTGCTTCCAGTACGTTCATACCGAAAAACCCATCCGTTTATTTTAACGCCCAACAGTTTCACTTCGGGGGCCAAATCCAAAGTGAGAGGAGTATTATCCGCCACTTTCGGGTTTCGCCGTATCCGATAGGTTGCCGTCACTTTTGTTTCATTTTCAGGAGTTGTATCAAGTTCAAATCGTAAATCCACTCTCCCGACAGGAAAATAATCCGCTTCGGGGTAGTGTTTATCCAGTTCGTGCGGTTTGCGCGATTCGTTCATTTTTTCCTCCTTTTAGGAAAAAGCAATTTCAAGGAAAAACCTCAAAATGAAGTTTCTGTGCCTACAGTACTATAAAATAATGAAAAGTCAATCTCACGAATATCGCCCTTTTTTGCTATTATGAAAAGATAATGGCTATCAGTAAAAAAGAAGAAAATTGGCTTCTCAACGAGAAGTATGGAGGGAAAGAATGTCCCGAATTTTTTGAGGACGCAAAAAGAATAGAAGCCGGCGAACCGGTTGATTACGTCATCGGATTTACCGATTTTCTCGGCGCAAAAATAGACCTTTCTTTCCGCCCGTTGATACCGCGTCAAGAAACCGAATTTTGGGTGGAAAAAGCGATACAAGGGATGCCCGCAAAAAAACTTCGGATATTAGATCTCTTCGCCGGTTCCGGTTGTATCGGTATTTCCCTTCTCAAAAATCTTCCCGATAGTACCGTTGATTTCGGCGAAAAAGACCCTGAGCTTGTCCTGCAGATAAAAAAGAATATCGCCATCAACAATATCGCAGCAGAAAGAGCGCGCGTTTTTGAAACCGATGTCTTCCAAAATATCCCAAAAGAAAAATACGATTATATTTTCGCCAACCCTCCGTACATTTCTCACGACAAAAAAGACCAAGTCGCCGATTCCGTAATAAAAAACGAACCCCTTACCGCTCTCTTTGCCGACGACGACGGACTCTTTTTCATAAAAAAATTACTGAACGAATCCCCCGATTTTCTTGCTCCCGAAGGAAAACTCTTCATAGAATTTGACGCATGGCAAAAAGAAAAAATTGAGGAGCTTCTCACAAAAACAAAATTCCAAGGAGAATTTTGGAAAGACCAATTCAATAAATGGCGCGTCGTTGCATGCCATCTCTAGAAACTTGGCGGTGAGTCCTCCCTTTGGAGGTCTCACCGCCAAGTTGCCGCCAAGTTCTATTTTTAAAAAAATATGAAAAAACAATACTATATTATTCTCTCCTTAATCGTTTTAGTTATAATCCTTCTCTTTTTCTTCTGGCCGAAACAAGCTGTTCAGAGAAATCTTTTTAGCTCCACGCCAAAAGAAAACAATACTTCCATCAGCCGCCTCTCAAAAGCCCCGCAAACCAAAGAAATCACCTACACCGACGAAGGTTTCAGTCCTTCAGTACTTTCTCTAAACATCGGCGACACAGTTATTTTCAAAAACAAAAGCAAAAAAGATTTCCAGCCGATCGGCGACCCAAAAAACAAAACCCTCTTCGGAGCCACTTCTCCAATTCCTGCAAACGGCGAATATCAACTCGTATTCCAAACCCCGGGCGAATATGGCTACTACGACGAACTCAACAAGGCCGTATTCGGCGTTATTGTGGTAAACTAATTCTTCTCTATCTGTTATCATTATTCCCATGACTCCAGAATCCCGCATTGACGCAAATTTCCGTCTTACCCCTCTCCAAAAAGCCGCCCTTTCCCGGCTCTCTTTGCATACCGTTCTTGACCTTCTCTATTATTTCCCGACCCGTTACAGCAGCATTTCGGAAATAAGAAATATCTCTGAGCTTGTCATCGGTGAAAAAGCCGTTATCTACGGACAAATTTCCAATCTCAAAACCGCCAAAGGTTTCAAATCCAAAATGACCTATGCGGAAGCGACGATTGAAGACCGCACGGGAAAAGTCAAAACCATCTGGTTCCGTCAGCCGTACATTGCCAAAATGTTCGGCGAAGGCGACCTCGTCAAACTTTCCGGAACGGTTTCCGATAAAAACGGCGCCAAATATCTCAGCAATCCGGAAATAGAAAAGACCAAAGATCTTCCGATAGACGCCGGGAATTCGCTGTTTAAAAATACCGACCAAATCGGCGCGGTTTCTTACCCCGTGTATCCGGAGACACAAGGCATTACGAGCCGATGGATTTACCACGCAATAGACAAGGCCATAAAAAGCGGGACGGTTGAACATATCGTTGACCCGATACCGTCGGAAATTCTGGAAAAATATCATCTGCCGGCGCTGAAAACGGCGCTTGTCTGGGCGCACATGCCAAAAGAAGAAACCCACGGATTGATCGCGCGAAAACGTTTCGCTTTTGAAGAAATCTTCTTCATCCAGCTTCTCCGTCAAAAAGCCAAAAAAGAGTACGAGAAAAACAAATCATTTTTCGTGCACGCCAAAGAAGAAGACGTGAATGACTTTATTTCCCGTTTCCCTTTCCGTCCGACCGAGGCGCAAAGCAAGGCAATAGAAGACATCTACAAAGACCTTCGTTCCGAAAAACCGATGCTCCGGCTTCTGGAAGGAGATGTCGGTTCGGGAAAAACTTTTGTTGCCGCCGCCGTTGCCTATGCTCTTACGCAAGAACGAACGCAAGGGGAATTTACCAAACTCCAAACTGCCTATATGGCGCCGACGGAAATTCTCGCCACTCAATTGTTTGAGAACTTCATCAAATACTTTTCACACCTGCCCGTTACCATCGGTCTCGTGACCGGCTCCGGCTGCAAAAAATTCCCGTCAAAAGTTGACCCTGCGGGATGGACGAACATTTCCAAAACACAGCTCATGAAATGGGTCGGGGGAGGAGAAGTGGATATTCTCGTCGGCACGCATGCCATCATCCAGAAAAGCGTCAATTTCAAAAATCTCGCTTTCGCGATTATTGATGAGCAGCACCGTTTCGGTACCGCCCAGCGAATGAAACTTATCAAAAAAGGCCAGCCAGTTCCCCACTTTCTTTCCATGACCGCAACCCCGATACCCCGCACGCTCGCCCTCACGATTTACGGCGACCTTGACCTTACCCTCTTGGACGCCATGCCACCGGGAAGAAAACCGGTCATTACCGATATCATCTACGCAAAAAATCGCGACCAAATGTACGAAGATATCCGCAAAGAACTCCAAGCCGGACGCCAAGCCTACGTTATTTGCCCGCGCATTGACGAACCGGATCCGGAAAAAGAAATGGCCCTCAACGCCAAATCGGTAAAAGAAGAAGCAAAACGCCTCAAGAAAAACGTTTTTCAAGAGTATGAAATTGCCGTACTGCACGGAAAAATGACACCGAAAGAAAAAGAAAAGATAATGAGTGATTTTGAGAACAAAAAAGCGGACATTCTCTGCGCGACGTCCGTTGTGGAAGTCGGCGTCAATGTCCCGAATGCCACGATTATTATCATAGAAGGAGCGGAACGTTTCGGACTCGCCCAGCTCCACCAGCTCCGCGGACGAGTCATCCGAAGCAACCACCAAGCATACTGTTATCTTTTAACCGAGAGCTTCGGCCAAAAAACCAAAGACCGACTCCACGCGCTCAAAACCGCAAAAAATGGCTTTGAGTTGGCAGAAATGGATCTCGCCCTCCGTGGCGCCGGCGAACTCGGCGGCAAGAGACAATGGGGTGTTTCCGATCTCGGCATGGAAGCGATAAAAAATATAAAAATGGTGGAAGCCGCCCGGAACGAGGCCAAAGAACTGCTCAAAAAGAATCCATCACTCAAAAAATACCCGCTCATTCTCGCCAAACTGGAAGGAAAAGAAACCGTGAGCCATTTTGAATAATACTGTTGCGAATTTGTGAAAATGTGTTATTCTCATACCAGCACGGTTCATTTCAAATTCACAAGGAGAATAGATGAAACAACACAAAAAGACATGTCGGCCGTTCAAGAGACTTAAGGAAAAAATCATTTCCCATATTCGGAAAAACTTTTTTGAAGTTCACTTCTGGACGCTGGTGACTCTCAGTTTTTTATTTTACTGCGCCATCAGTTTTGTTTTTGGCATATTCTGGCACTTTATCATCCTCTTTGCCGTTGCCATGACTATCGGCTGTACTTCCGCGGTAATTCTTATGCAGCATGATAAATTTTTCTTCGGGAGAATATACGAGAAGAACTCCGTTTTTGCTCTTCCTTTCTGGAAAAAAGCCGAAGATGCGATCTCTCGCAATAAAACATGGGACGAGTACTGCGGGTGGAGACTGGGACGAGTAAAAGGCATTTTGCTCTATACTCCTCTCTGGATCTGTTCCCTCTTTTCTCTTCTCTTGTTTATTGTTATGGGAACCATTGACCACTTTCAAAAATAACCTGAAATCAGGGAAAAAGGAGAAGTTATGACCGAATCAGAGAAACTCGTTTGTTGCGAATGCGAAGCTCCCGCCGAATGGGTGCGGTATACGCAATTTTCCGGCAATCATCCCTACTGCGAAGATTGCGCCAAAAAAGAGAAAGATTTTCCCGAAGGCAATGGTTCTTATTCCGATTGGGACAAGTGGCCGGCTGAAGAAAGTCCTAAAAAAGAAAATTCTACCCGTCTGCATCAAATAAGAAAAGAAATATGCGAGATCAGAGAGGAAGCCGACGCAAAGATTGCTCTTCTCCAAAGAGAAGCCGAGCAACTCTTTGAAGAAGCTCCGATTTTCAAGGATATTCCCATCGGACAAAAATTCATGTATGACCTCTACGGCCCGATATGCAAAAAAAACGGAGACCCTCGCGAAGCCGTAATAGAAAGCGAACACAATAAAGGGATGCGCATTCTTCTAAAAACCACGGACAAAGTCTTCCTTGTAGGATAAAGGAAACTCCTCATGATAAACAAAACAATGCTTTTATATTTGGGGTACTTTTCCCCTTATTATGCTCTTCTGTTTATTTTTGTGTTTTTGTCTGTTGTCGGTTTCCTTCTTATTCCTTATGGATGGTCTTTTAAAACCCAAAGTACTGCCATCGCCGGTGCAGGCATGCTTTCATTGTATTTTATAAAAGGAAAAGAAAGACTGAGTGAATTAGTAAGAAAATTAAAGAAAGGTGAAATCTTTCTTGCATAAGCAATCAACCCGCCCGTCACTCAACGACCGGCGGGTTTCTTTTTGTTGCGAAAAAGCCAAAAATACGTTAAAATTCAGCATGTTGAGGGGGCATAGCTCAATTAGTTACCCGCCCGACCATAGTCGTACAAAAGGAGAGCATTTGGCTTATTTTTGGAGGGAACGAGTGGAATGAAAGTCTCAATTTTCATTCCCGAGTGAGTGAGAAAAATATCGCAACGAAGTGAAGATATTTTTTGACTGAGAGAGCGAAATGAAAGTCGCAACTTTCATTTCCGAACGAAGGAAAAAATATCGTAGCGAAGATATAAAATCGGAGTGAGTGCGATTGAAAATTTGTGCCCGCCTATAGCTCAATTGGTTAGAGCATTTGGCTTATATCCAAAAGGTTCATGGTTCGAGTCCATGTGGGCGGACTGTTAAAAGCAATTTTGGAGATATTTAATCCCCATGAGAACCTCCCTGTATAAGGGGGCGTTTTCGTATATCACATTACAAGTCCCATATCCAAAACGACCTTTTCTAATAATATCTGCTTCTTTTGAATTTTTTACGTATGGTTTTCTGAATTGAGAAGTCGGAATTTTTAACTGTTCAGACCAAAAATTCACAGTTTTTTTTATATTCATATCGGAATACAAATGAAGATGAATTTTCAATCTCTGTTTTTCTACCCCTAATAAGGCAAGCCACTGAATAAAAAATTTCAACATTGCGGGATCGGTATTAGAAAGAGATACTGTTGCTTTTGTTGTTTTTGTGCCCTCCGCCCAATAAAGGAAAAAACCAGAAATGAATAAATCTCTTTTTGCAATAGGCGTAATCTTTTTGAGAATTTTTTCGTAAGATTTATCAAATCTTGCTTCTCTCTTTTTAAGCATCGTATTGCGGAAATTCTCTATTCTTTTCGGATTATTATCGCGAAGTTCTTTAATGCGATGAGAGGAAAGAGGATATTCTTGAAGCCAAGCGCTTAACGTCCCTTTGCTTATTTTTAACGCTTCTTTAATCTCACTATAACTTTTCCCCTCCAATCGTAATTTTATTGCCTGTATTTTTTCTTTTTGCCGTGCCATATATTGAACATTTGTTTGGTAATACTGTAACTATACTATAAATGTTTATTATTAACCATGTGGATAAAAAATATCCCGATCTGTCGGGATATTTTTTATTTTATTTTCTTTTCTTTCCTTATTTTTTCCAAAATCTCTCCGGCAAGACGGCTTGTATCTTCTCTTGCCTCGTTTACGTTCATTTGCATATCTATTTTTTCGTCATCCGTGTAAGCATCATTATCTTTTATCCGATGCGAAAAAAGTTCGTTTACGTTTTTCTCAACGCCGCTCAGACTCCCCATCCCGTATATTTTGGGAACTCCAGTCTCGCCGCTATAAATAGGCTTTCCCCACCGAGAATCAATATCATACGAACTGACATCTCCCATGGAAACAACATCAAAATCAATTCCTTTTTCTTTTATCGCTTCAATAAGCGGATCAAGAGAAACGCCGGTCGCGATAACGTCGGTTACTATCAGTATTTTTCTTTCGCCGTTTTTCTGTTTTTTTTGCAGTTCTTCCAAGAACCGAGAGATTTTTTCCTTTTTCTTATCCTTTGCTTCTCCTTCAAGTTCTTTGCTTCCCGCAACAAAAGAAAGGCGCGGATATTCGTGTCCGAATTCTTGATATATTCCGCGGATAATATCGTTGAGGAGCAATGAGGGAATTCTTCCCGATGCGTCATCTCCCAATATCAATCCATATTCCCCCGCAGCTATTTTTGGGTACAGTTTTTTCATAACACGCTCCACCGGTGTCCGGAGCTGTTCTATTTCTTTAAAGTGAAATTTTTCTTTTGTTTTTGAAGGAAAAGATTCTTTGGCCATGCATTTATTTTTTTAGCCGGTAATTCTTTTTACCGCCTTTCCCCATTTCGCCAGCGGTTCATGTGTAAGCAAAGCGATAATCTCTTCTTTTTCATATCCAGTCTGTTCCATTTTTTGAACGGCATTTATACCGCTGGTAATTATCTCACGGTATTCATCAACCAAGACTCGCTCTTTCACCCTCTTGGTCAATTCGCGAACCTCGTCGCTTGATTTTAACCATAGATAATTGGCTTTCTTGGGTTCCTCTAGAAAATCATACATTCCCCCTTCTTCCCACGAAGCCAAGAGCAAACCTTCTACCCGATCAAAACGCCCATCTTTATAGTAGGCAAGTATTTCATCCTTCGCGAGGTCTTCCGCGTTATGACGAAACATGCGGAAAAAATCTCCCAATATCTTTTCTTTTTCTTCCTCCGTTTCGGCGGCAAGAAAATTTTTCCGAACGGAAAATTGTATTCCGGGAGAATCGGGATCAAGCATTTCTTCCGTATCAAAAAAACTTTTGATTATATGCTGTTCCTCGTGCGCAAATTTTTGATGTGAGTCTTTATCCAAAGCGCCGGGAAGTTTTATTTTTGCGGTATTTTCCGCCGTTATCGCCCATCCGATGTTCGGATACGCCGTAGAATATATATTTATTGCTCCAGAGTCCCATGCTTCCGCCTTTTCTTCCTCGGTAAAGTCGCGTTTCTTACCGGAGCCCTTCCTTTTTTCATGAAAACATACCGCCATATAATCTTCAAAGTCGTGGCACTTAAAATAGAGAGACACCGGGCCGGTCAGAATCTCTATTTCACCTTTTGGTTGAGAACCGAATAACTGGGAAAAAAGTTCCTTATCTTTGGAAAATTCTTTTCGTATTTTTAGAACGGCTTTATGTTGTCTTTCATATTTAGAGAGAGCTTCCCCCATATTTCTTCTTTGTCTGTCATTCATGCCGAATTCACCGCCCATTTCAGCGGCAAGATCATAAAATTCTTCCATTTTCCCTTCCGGCTTGCTGCGAATTTCGTCAATAAGAATATCCTGAACGCGAGCCAAACCCACTTGTTGAAAAGCCAGTTTCTCTTTAAATTCGGCAAGCTTCTGGTGTCGTTCTTCTTTCGGTACTTTTAAAATTCCCCGTATTTCTTTCTCCGGATCAAAAATCTCGCCCGGCTTTATCGGAGGCTGTTCAATAACAAATTTTTCTTCTTGCATAAAATTGTGGTGAATTCTTGACTTTGTTGTTTAATCGTCTATAATATATTTATTCCTTACGGAAAGGACCCTTATGAGACATCTGCTCATCGGGGGCTTTTTCTTTTTGAGTTTCCAAAACGGTCTGCTGATCCGCAATATGGGCAATTTTTACCCCGGTTCTTTTCAAGAGAACGGAGCATAACTTTGTTCCGTACGGAGACACTACGGTTCTAATTTTCCCGCGTTCCAAAAGAAATTTTACCAGCGGCGTATAGTCGCCATCACTTGAAACAAGAATTGATTGATTGAACTTCTCTTCATAGGCATCTTTCATCGCTGAGACAACGATATCAGCATCACAATTTCCTTTTGGTTTTCCGTTGTTGTCATAAATAACCTCCTTAAAAACAAGGGTATATCCCTCTTCCTGCCGCTGTTTGTAAAGTTCTTTATATTTTGGCATCATTCCAAGAAATAAATAGGCATGTTCAACATTATACTTATGGAGAAGCCAGATTCGAAAACGAGCATAATCAAAACGCCACGGAAGGACTTTAATACCATTGTGTAAATTTGCTCCGTCAATATACGCAACATTCTTCTTTTCTTCATTCATGGTACCCATATATTAGCATATTTTTAGAAATTAAAAATTGGAAATTAGAAATTTTTAAATTTGCAAAACACCAAAAAAAACAACCCGCTCTGTTTTACACAGTGCGGGTTGTTTTGTTTCTTTTAGTATTCTCTCATGCTTATCTGCGAATCCACTTTCTTGATTAAGTCAAGGACGACGGAAACGACGATGAGGAGAGCGGTACCGCCGATGGCGAGAGACTGGATACCGGTTAGGCTTCGCATAATGAGCGGTAAAACGGCAATGACAGCCAAGAAGGTGGCGCCGACCAAGGTAACGCGAGAAACGATCTTTTCAATGTATTCCGCGGTGGTCTGTCCCGGACGAACTCCCGGAATGAAGGCGCCGTTTTTCTGAAGATTGGTCGCGACCGATTCAGGTTCAAACGTAATATCCGTGTATAAGAACGTAAAGACGAATACGAGAATAAAATAGGTTATAGAATAGAGCCATTGGTTCTGAACAAAATCAAGAAGCGCTTTTGAAATTTTCAAAAGAACCGGTTGTTTAGAGAGAATGAGAACACTCGCAATAACCTGAGGAAATACCAGCATAGACAAAGCGAAGATGATCGGAATGACCCCTGCCTGATTGATGCGAATAGGAAGATAGGTGGAAATTCCACCGTATTGTCTATTTCCTCTTACTTGTTTCGCATAAGTAATAGGAATGGGTCGTTCCGCTTCTGTCGCATAGACAACCCCGGTAATAACAGCGATAGCGGCTGCGATAAAGGCGATTGCCGTCGGGATAACCGATGCATCAATAAATGGAAAAGATGAAGTGCCGTAAGCTGCCATAAATTGTCCGAATTGCGCAGGAAGGGCAACAACGATACCGGCGAAGATAAGCAAAGAGGTTCCATTACCCACTCCGAATTCAGTCATAAGTTCGCCGATCCAGGTCAAAAGCATCGCTCCGGCAATAATAACCATTATGTTGGTCGTCATTTGGAAGAAAGAAAGAGGCGCAAGAATCTGCTGCTTTTCAAGAAGCGTCAAAAGAGCATACCCCTGAAGAGCCGCGAGGGGGACCGTAAGAAGGCGTCCGTATTGAGTAAATTTCTTTCGTCCGATTTCCCCTTCTTCGTGATACATCGCTTTCAGTTTCGGAGACATAACCGTTGAAAGCTGCATAATGATAGACCCGGTAATGTAGGGTCCGAGTCCGAGCATGACGATGGAAAGCTGGTTCAAACCGCCTCCGGAGAATACATTTAAGAATCCCAAGAACTGAAAATCAGTGAGAAGCGTACGAAGTCTGTCCGCGTTGACTCCGGGAACGGGAATGGCGGAAAGAAGACGAAAGAGAAAGAATCCAAAACCGACAAATAAAATGCGATTTCGCAGAATTCTGTCCTTAAAAACGAGTTCTATTTTCTCTAAAAAGGTGTTGATCATAAAAGAATTAAATGGTGAAGATATTTGTTACTCGCAATAGTACGGATTATTTTTCTACTTGATTCAATCAGCTAAAATAATTTCTAATTTCTAATATCTAATTTCTAATTCCAAATTTAAGCATTTGGATTTTTATTAGAAATTAGGAATTAGATATTAAAAATTTTCAAAAATCCAGACCTTCTCTTTCTCTCAAAATTCCCGCATAAAGCGAGAATTTGAAGAAACATTTATTTTTCCGAAACACTTCCTCCCGCTTTTTCAATTTTTGCTTTTGCGGAAGCAGATACGGCAGAAGTTCTGAATCCGGAGAGGATAAGCTTTTTCGTCAATTCCCCGTTACCGAGAATTTTAACGGTCGGCATTTTTCCCTTCTGGGCTTTAATGACTTTTTTCTCCACCAAAGAGGCGAGGGTTACGGAAGCGCCATTCTCAAAGTTCTTTTCAAGAAGCGTAACGTTTACGACAACCGGTCGGAGGTCAAGCGGAACAACAGAACGCGCGCGGTTCTTTCCATATCCGCGTTTCTTTGGAAGTTTTTTGATGATGTCGCGCATTTCCGGGCGTTTGCGATGTCCGGAGCGAGAATTCTGACCTTTGGTGCCTCGTCCGGAAGTTTTTCCGTGGACTCCTCCGCGTCCGACGCGTCGGGATTCTTTATTGGGGTGCACCCTTTTAATGTTATGGATTTGCATGATAGTTTTTTATCTGGACTTTTTATTCTTCAACAACCGGAGCAACTTCTTCAACCTTCACTTCCGGAAGCTTCTCGCCACGAGGCATAGAAAGCAAGGAGAGAGCGAGAATTGCCGCTTTCGCGTTATTGAGTTTATTCTTGGTTCCTGAACGGAGTTTAGCGGTAACGTTGGTAACGCCGGCAAGATCAAGAACGGAACGAACGGAGCTTCCCGCAACGAGACCGCGTCCCGGAGCCGGCATGATAACCACGCGAGCGCTGGAGTATTTGGCGGAAGTCTCATGAGGAACAGATCCTTCTTTGGTTCGGCGAACCATAATCATATTCTTTTTTGCGGAAGTAACCGCTTTTTCAATAGCAAGCGCGGTATCAGCGGCTTTGCCGATTCCAACGCCGACTTTTCCTTTTTTGTCTCCCGCGACAACAACAACACTGAAGCTGAAACGGCGTCCTCCCGCGACCACACGAGCCACGCGTCTGATATCAATGATTTTTTGAGAGAATTCTGAGGCGAATTTTCCTTGAGGTCTTTTCCCTCCGGTTCCGCGAGATCCGCCGCGGTTAGGAGCTCCGGCACCGCCGGTTCCGCCTTGGGATTTTCCGTCTCTCTGACCCGGACCCTTTGTCCAAGGTCCCGGACGCTTCCCTCTTTGATTATTTACTGGTGATTTTAGTTCCATGATGTATATAAATTAGAAATCCAAACCGCCTTCTCTGGCGCCTTCCGCGACCGCTTTGACTCTTCCGGCATACAAGTATCCCCCGCGATCAAAAACGACCTTGGTGATATTTTTCTCCTTTGCTTTTTTGGCGAGTTCTGTTCCTATGGTTTTTGAACTTTCAATTTTTCCTTTTTTCTTTCCTTTCAATTCCATGTCGGAAGCCGCGACAAGAGTTTTGCCGGCTTCATCATCAATGATTTGAGCGTAAATGAATTTATTGGAACGAAAAATAGAGAGTCGCGGACGTTCTACCGTCCCCAACACTTTCGCGCGAACGCGGGCGTGTCTCCTATCTCTTTTTTGTGATTTTATTGCCTTCATGTTTTTATGCGGTTTTCTTTCCTTCTTTTCTCTTTACGACCTCGGTTTCATAACGGATACCTTTTCCTTTGTACGGTTCAGGTTTCTTCTTCGCTCTGACGAGAGCGGCAAAAGAACCGACGTCTTCTTTGTTGATACCCGAAATGGTGATATTGTTCTTTTCTGCGGTTACCGTTAAAGCGGCGGGAATGGCAATATGCACCGGGTGCGAAAAGCCAAGGCTCATGACGAGCTCTTTTCCGACAACGGCTGATTTGAATCCGACTCCTTCAACGATAAGTTTTTTGACAAAAGGAGTATTAACACCCTGAATCATATTTTTAATATGAGAAGCGACGGTGCCCCAAAGAGCATGCGCAAAAATGGTGTCATCTACCAACTCGACTCTAACTTCATTTGTATCCACAACGATTTTCACGCCTTTTGCGAAGCTTCGTGAAAGCTGGCCGAGCGGTCCTTTTACGGTTATCGCGCCATCTTTGAGAGAAACTTCCGTTTTCGCGGGAATAGCTATGGGATTTTTTCCGATTCTTGACATATATTTACCAAATCTTAAATAGTGCTTCTCCGCCGACCTTGTTTTTTCTCGCTTCATTTCCTGAAAGAATTCCCATCGGAGTGGAGAGAACGAGAGTTCCATATCCGTGGCGTATCGGTTTAATGTCTGTTGTGGCAAAATACATTCTGCGAGAAGGCTTTGAGAGGCGTTCCGCTCCACTGATGCGATGCTTTCCTTCGGTTGTATACAAAAGCCCGATTTCCATTGTTTTAACGACTTTCTTTCCCTTTTTCGCAACGGACTCAATGTAACCGTACTTAACAAGCGCGGTTGCCACGGCGTAGCGAAGTTTTGAATAAGGCAATACGAGCGTACTTTTATGTACGGCTCCGGCATTCCTTATCTGGGCAAGCATGTCTCCTATAGGGTCTGTTACCATGATGATTTTCTTACTCCGGGGACTTTGCCTTCATTGGCAAGCTCTCGGAAACAAATACGGCAAATTCCAAAATCGCGCATAAAAGCGTGCTTTCTTCCGCAACGAAAACATCGGTTAGAGATGCGTGTTGAGAATTTCGGTTTTTTAAGCGATCTTGCTACTACTGAAGTCTTTGCCATAGTGCTCTTAATGTATAAATAATAGGTGTCTAAAAAATGAGGGTCTTAAACCCTGCTTTTCCCGTACTTTCAAGAAAGCATCTTCCTAAAAATGCGAGTGTTTCCATACTAGCAAGACCGCGCAGTATTGTCAATAACCCATTATGATTAAAGCTTCTTTTCTCTGACCATTCCAAAAATTTGTTGACGTATAAGTCTTAAAGTGTTATAATCTTACACGGCTTAGGCTTATATCGTACATTCACAGTAACATATTCAAAAAGAGGTTTTTCATGGCACAGATATTAGGTTGGTTGGAAGAAGAAGCGACCGGTAAAACGGCACTCTATTATACGGCGGGAGCAACAGCCTTTCTCCTTATATGGACTCCTTTCCTGCTTACTTTACTTACCATTATCGGCGTAGATATTTCATCTATCCCCGATAGTACCGAAAAAATGGCGAACAGCTCGCCATTCCTTGTTATTTTTACCATCCTGGTAGAAGAAACAATCTTTCGCATCATACCACTTTGGTTGGCGGTAAAAAATAAATTCACCATAAAAGGATTGCTCGCATTTTCAGCGATAAACTCCGTGGTGTTCGGATATATTCACGGCTGGGTACTGATAAAGATCCTCTTCCCCGGAGTGGGCAGCATGGTTTTTTGCCTTTTATTCCTGAAGTGTGGAGGAATAAAATCAAACTTTTTACCCGCTTGTTTAGCGCCGATTGTTTCGCATCTTCTGTATGATGCGGTACGTTTTGCCGTTGTTCTTTCATAATCCATGAGAGTTTTATTAAAAACACCCGTTGCCGGGTGTTTTTTTTGAAAATAAATTTTAATGACCGGAACCGGTAACCGTCAGATCAACGCTTTTTTCGGCGCTTACCACTTCTTTTCCATCTCCCGGTTGATTTAAACATCGCAAAGTATATTTTGTTGACGACACGGGACTAAGAGTACGACGATCATTTGCGCGGACTTCTTCCATACTGCTCCCGCTAGAGAGGTAGCAATGGTTTGCGTTTGTGGCTGTCCATGACACGACGACGACCTGACCGGAAGAAATGGAAGTTTTAGAAAGATGCAAGTTTATAACCGGAGTTTGAGGAGAATTAATGTTCAGAGTAATGCTTTTTTCTGCCATTGGCCCGTCTTTCCCGCCCCTTTGTTCATTGGAACATCGCAGCGTATAGGTCGTTGATGATGTCGGACTTACCGTTTCGGTTCCTTTTAAAGCAACGTTTTTCTGCTCCGTTCCTAAAACAAGAAGACAACTGGTGGCATTTTTTGTCGTCCAAGAAAGGGTAGAACTTTGTCCTAAAAAAATAGAAGATCGGGAAAGCCTCACCGATAAAACGGGGGTTTTGGGAGTGTTCACGGTTAAAGTAACACTCTTCTCTGTTATTGGCCCATCTTTTCCTTCTGTTTGATTATTTAAACATGTAAGCGTATAGGTCGTTGAGGACGCAGAAGTGACTGTTTCAGTTCCATTCAAAGCAATCTTTTTTTTATTCATTCCGTCAGAAAGAAAACATTCGGTGGCATTTTTTGTCGTCCAAGAAAGCACGGAACTTTGTCCAAAATCAACAGAAGTTTTAGAAAGGCTCGCTGAGACGACAGGGGTTTCCGGAGGAGGAGTTTGTTCTTGTTTAAGAAAAGCGATTTTATTTTTTTCGGTTTTTTGTTCCGTATCGGAAATTTTGTTTGTCTCCGGTTTACCCAAACTTACCGGATTGGCGATTATCTCCGGTTTTATGACCGAGAAAGGAGCAAGAGCAAGCGAATCCTGCGGAGACACAAGGCTGAACGATTTTTCCTGAGAAGAATTATGAGAAGACTGAAGAAAGACAAACACAGAAAACGATAAAATACCGATAAGAAAGGCGCCGGCATGAACAAGTATTCTGAATTTAGATATTTCCATAAGAATGTTTTGCAAATAAATGATTAAAATACCGGCAGAACTAGCAGAGTTTCACTATCCATAATATCATTCGCCGTTTCTTACCACAATTTTTTTGTGGATAAAAACAGCCAAAACGTAAAAAATCACGAATTTTTATATTTGACATACACTAAATAAAAGTGTTATAATAACAACGGTTTTAAAAATCGTACCATTCATATTCATTTTTCAGAAAGGAGGTTCTCATGCTTCAGTGGCTTGGGAAAGAAGCTTGCGGTAAGCAAGTTGTGTACTATATCATCGGTTTTGCCATTCTCAACCTTGTTTTACAAACGAGCGGTTTAAAAATCGCGGAATTATTGGCAATAGACCTATCGTCAATGTCTAAAAACACCATGACGGACACTACTCCCGACATATTTTACATGATGATTGTGCCAGTATTAATGGAAGAAGCGACATTTCGACTTGGGCCCATCTTTTGTGCAAAAAAACTCGAATTATCAACTCCGAAAATTCTTATGGTTGCATTGATAAGTTCAGTAGCATTCGGGTACTTACACGGCAATGTCTATAACATTTTCTTTCAAGGGACAGCGGGATTTCTCTACTCGCTTCTACTACTAAAATGCGGCGGATTACAGGAGCATTACGGAAAAGCATTAGTTGTTCCCATTATCTGTTTAATGCGATGGTTGCTATTGCGATTCTCTTATAACAATTTTACAGCAACGAGAGTGTAAAGTCGGTATCATTATAGATGCCGACTTTTTTTATAAAAAAAGCGCCTTCGGCGCTTTTTTAAAAGATATTGTTTTACCAGCTGAAGTGAGCGAACGCTTTATTGGATTCTGCCATTTTGTGGGTGTTGTCTCTCTTTTTGATGGCTTCTCCTTCGTTTTTGCTGGCGCTGATCAGTTCATCGGCGAGGCGGTTAGCCATCGGTGAACCTTTTTTGGCGCGAGCGGCTCCGAGAATCCAGCGCATGGCGAGCGACAAACGGCGTTCCGCGCGAACTTCTCTCGGTACTTGGTAGTTGGCTCCTCCGATACGGCGTGAACGGACTTCCATGACCGGGCCGGCGTTCTTCATGGCGGTTTCAAAGACCTCCAAAGGATCTTCGGTTTTTGCCTTCTCCTTTATGGTAAGCATGGCATCATTAACGACTTTTCGGGCCGTTTCTTTCTTTCCGTCATACATCAAGTAGTTGACGAATTTTTCAAGTCTTACCGATTTGTAGGTGGTATCGGGCTTTACCAGTCTTTTGTGTTTGAGTTTTCTTCGCATGATGGATTATTTTTTCTTACCTTTACCTTTAGGTTTAACGGCCGGTCCTTTCGGCGTTTTTGCGCCATAGAGGCTTCTTCCTTTTCGTCTGTTCTCAACTCCGGAAGCATCCAAAACACCTCTGACAATAGTATAACGAACTCCGGTCAAGTCTTTCACGCGTCCGCCGCGGAGCATAACGACGGAGTGTTCCTGAAGATTATGCTTCATTCCGGGAATGTAGGCGGTGACTTCCTGACCATTAGTCAAGCGAACTCTGGCGATTTTTCGCAAAGCGGAGTTCGGTTTTTTCGGGGTCGTGGTGGAAACCCTGATGCAAACTCCTCGTTTAAAAGGCGACGGTGAAAATGTCGGCTTGTTTTTGAGGGTATTGAAACTTCGCCCGAGAGCAACCGTCTTAACCTTCTTTGAAGAAGAAATTCTTCCTTTTTTAACTAACTGTCTTATTGTTGGCATATGTAGGGTGTATCGTAATATATTGCGGGCAAAAATGCAAGGGGTAAGCGAAGAATCTTACATTCCGGTGATAAGGCGAAGGAAGAATGAAATGAGGTACGAGATAACATCCCCCATAAAAAGAAGGAAAAAAGCTATAAAAATAAGCCAATATCGTTCCATGAATTCCTCCACATACCGCATGTGATACGGAAAAAAGGCGAAAAAAACGCGGGAACCGTCCAGAGGAAAAATGGGAAGCAGGTTGACTACGGCAAGAGAAAGATTAACCGTAACAATAGTAAAGAGGATTTCCATGGGTGCGGAACCGAGGATAATAGTTCCGCTTGCTGCCAAACGAATAATTATGCCAAAAAAGACCGCAAGCAATATATTGGACAAAGGCCCGGCTGCCGCAACCTTCGCCTCACCCCATCGTTGATCCCTTAAATTATATGGATTGTAGGGAACCGGTTTTGCCCAGCCGAAAGGCAAGGCTCCGTTGGAAGCGAAATACGTCAGAATGGGAACAAGGACGGAGCCCACCGGATCGAGGTGTTTTATGGGGTTTAAGGTAAGCCTCCCCATCCGCTTGGCGGTGTGATCGCCCAGTATATTCGCCATAAAACCGTGCGATACCTCGTGTATCACGACCGAGAAGATAAGGACGGCGATAAAGAAAATGAAGTGTATCTCTTGCATAATATGAAATTTATGATAGCATATGGGGACTGAAATAAAAAGCAAAAAAATACGTATATGGCAAAAGCATGTTTAATTTGTGATAAATCGTCCCTCATGGCTGGAAAATACTCCAACCGTGTTCGCGCCACAAAATTCAATCCGACAGGAAAAACCAGAAAATACCCCAATCTCCAGTGGGCAACCCTTCCGGAAGGAGGAAGAGTAAAGATCTGCACCAGCTGTAAAAAAGCAGGGCTGCATCTTAAATTGAAGAAATAAACAAAAAGTCCGCAGATTGCGGACTTTTTGTTTGGGTGATAAGCACCAAATAACAAATAACAAGTTCCAAATAAATCACAAATTTCAATCTTTAAATTACAAACGTTTTAAATTTTATGTTTTATTATTGGAATTTATTTGGAACTTGGAATTTTTAATTTGGTACTTTTTACAGCCGTCATTTTTCTGCCCCATAAGAAATACTTGTTCCATCGGTCAAGAAACTTATTCTCCCTTGCTTATCCGTCCTCAAAACCTCAACTTTATCTTTTTCCGCCAAATCCAAAACCTCTTTATTCGGATGGCCGTATTTATTATCCACGCCAGCCGATACCACTCCATACTTGGGACTAACATCAGCGAGAAATTCCGGAGAAGTTGAAGTTTTGGAACCATGGTGTCCGAATTTCAAAACGTCTGAATCAAGTTCGGCTCCATATTTTTCCACCAGATAATTTTCCTGTTCCTGCGGCAGATCTCCGGTAAAAAGAAAAGATATCTTCCCAAAAGTAAGCTTTGCGACCACAGAAGAAGCATTCGTATCCGACGCAGGCGGAAGCTTCTTTTCGGGATACAAAATTTCAAGCGTTGCATTTTTATCAAGATGAACGACCGTTCCCGCGCGAGCCACAATTTTCTGCGCTCCGTCTTTTTCTCCCATTCGTTCCATTTCTTCATACGACCCGTTCCCGGAGTACAGATCCGGTTCAAAAAGAGCCGAAACGGAATATCGTTTTAAGACTTCGGGAAGCCCGCCGATATGATCCTGATCCGGATGAGTGGCAATGACCGCATCAAGAGAACGATCGTAAAAAGGCAAAACACTCCCCAGTTCCGAAAGTGTTTTTCCCGAAGGTGTTCCGCCATCTATCAAAACCCGATTCCCGTTCGGCGCTTCTATCAAAATCGCATCCCCTTGCCCGACATCAAGAAAAGTAACGCGAAGATTGTGTCCGCGGTCTTTTGAGGCGGCAACCATACACACAAAAACAGAAACAACCGCCAAAAAGACGATAATCCCAAGCTGAATTTTTCTGACGGAAATTTTCATGATCCCGTCTATTATATACGTCAAAAACACAAAAGAAAAACCCGCCCGCAAAAAGCGGACGGGTCAAGAGTTATTTCTTGTTCTTATTAATGAGATATACCAATACCGAGATAAGAGTGACAAAAAACAGTCCCAAATATCCCGCATAATGGATAATATCTTTCGCGAATATGAAAATCATGAGTCCCGCAAGAAAAGCAAACCCGGTTTTTTGGTACCATGAGCCAAAAACGGGAGAAATCTTCTTAATAACGGGAAGCACCACGTAACCGCCGTCAAATGGAGGAATCGGCAATAAGTTTATTGCCGCCAGACCAAGAGAAAGCTGAGCGGCCCATTCCACCGCCGACCACATATCCGGAGCCATATTGGGCAGATCTGCGACAAAACCAATCGGCCCGGTTATTTCAGAAACGTATTCAGCGGGACTCAAGTTCATGGAGACACTCAAAAAGTGTAGCGAAATGAGAAGTATTCCGAGAATAGGGCCGAGATAAGCGCTTACTATTTTTCTTCCGAACCAAAGCACAGGGAGAACAGAGAGAGAAATCCAAAGGTATGGACTGGAAGAAATGAAGTACCACAGAAAGAGCAGCCAATCGGAAAGGCCCCATCCTGCCGTAGCAAAATCTCTGAATATGGTTGAAAAATACAGCAGAAGAAAGAGGAAACAGCCAAAATGGATATTGGCAAACGGCCCGGCGCAAAAAACGAGCGCTCGGTCTTGATACGGGAGATCTAGTACGCGGTCTTCCACTTCAACAAATGCTCCAAGAAAAAAAGTACACGGGTAAAACGAGAAACGCATACCGGCAAACTTTCCCGTTTGGGGAGTATAAGAAAGACGCGGGCCTTTCTTCGTACCGATACTAAACTCCCGAACCTTCAAACCTTTATTCCGAAACGAAATTAAGTGGGCTATCTCGTGGAGTACCACGGAGACATAGAGTAAAAAAATTAAAACAACGACCCTGACGTACATACATCACCTCCTTCATGAATTCATGACCTTGCCAAAGAACTGTTATTTTCAGAGTACGTCAAAAAAGCACACCTTGTCAAGTAACACGACTAACCCCATTTCATCTCGTTCAGAGCTTTCGCTTCGGCCAGTACGCGATCAATTTTCGCTTCATCAAAACCGAGACCGTGAAGCATTTTCCTTTGACTGAACAATTCGCGGAAAAGAACGACGTTATTATCCATAAGCCGGCGTTTATCGGAACCGGTAAGGGTGGTAAGTACGGTTATCGGGTATAATTTCGTTTCATTGATAAGATCCTGCAAATTTCCTTTCTTCGGATAGTTCCAGCCGATAACGGTAAGCCCCGCGCAATTTGAATACTGGATTGCTTTTGAAGTCAGCTTCGTGTTGGTCACCAGCCATCCTTCGTGGAATTTCTCGCTTTCGTCTTTTAGGCTGTCGTGTTTCTTTTTAATATCTTTGAATCTCTCGCTGGTGTACAAAGCAACATGAAGATCCGTTTTAAATCCTTCTTCGTTATGGAATTTGCATTCAATGAGAATATGCATTCCGTCTTTTTTTGCCGATACGTCCACTTCATGTTCTACGCACCAGCCCTGAACAATCAGCCCGACGCGAACCTCATACCCCTTTGAACGAAGTATCTCGCCAATATACTGTTCAAAAGGAAAACCGGACGGGCCCATTTCTCTGACAGCCTGACGAAGATTGTATTGAGCGGCAACTCCGCGATGCTGTTTTTTCAGCAAAGCAAACGCATGCCGATAGATCTGGCCGGTAGACATGCCGTCCCGTATTTCGGACATAATCTTGGAAACGACAGCATTAATAGAATCCTCGCACGCCCCGCTCCTTCTCAGAGAATCACGAAGTTTCACCTGATTGAATATCTCTTTTTCTCCATTCGCTTTTATGACCCAAAATTCTTGTGCTGGCATAAGTGTTAGTAGGTTTTATTTTTCCATTATACCTGAAAAAAGAAAATAGCGAAAAAGAACCTCGGTATGTTACAATTTACCTCATGAATACGGAAGCCATAATTATCTCCTTCAGCTATCTGGGAATTTTTGCTCTTATGATAGCGAACGGTCTCATTTCTTTTCCTTCCAGTCAGGTGCTCTACATTATTTCGGGATATTTTGTCTTCACGGGAAATCTGAACCTATCGCTCGTCATCTTCGCGGGAGCACTGGGGAATACCATCGGAAACATCATTCTTTATGAAATTGCAAGAGAAAAAGGAATGCGTTATCTCGTGAAGTTTCCAATGTTTAGAGAAAAAGAAATACGCAAGGTACAGCTTGCTTTTCAAAAAAAGGGTGTCTGGTTCCTTGCTATTGGAAAGCTCGTTCCCGCTCTCAAGGTTTTCATCCCCATTCCCGCCGGACTTGCTAAAATGAACCGCATTCTTTATACCGCCATCATTTCCATTACTTCCGTTATTTGGACATTGCCATTCCTCGCCATTGGATACTACTTCGGCAAGAGCTCCAAAGTCTTCGGGAACTATGCCATCATCATGACCCTCATAGCCCTCGTTGTTATGACGGTCTTCTACCGTTTCATGAACAGCGAGGAAATAGTAAAAGAGATTGAAACATAGCATTTAAAAATTCCTCCGGCATACACCGGAGGAGTTTTCTTTTCTTATTTTTTTCCCTCCGAAGAAACAGCATTCGGATGTTTCACACTCCAGGCATAAAAAGATACGCTTGCGGCCGTGGCAGCATTCAGCGATTCACAACGGGGAGCAATCGGGATAGAGAGAAGCACGTCGCAGACATCGCGGGTTTTTTCGCGTATTCCCTTCATTTCATTCCCGAGGACAAAAACGGTCGGCGCGTCAAATTTTTCTTCCGAAAGAGATTGTTCCCCTTCGGCAGCGAGACCATACACCCAGAAACCGCGATCTTTCAAATCGCGCAAAGTGAGATTCACATTGCCGATGGAAACGATCGGCATGCGAAATACCATTCCGGCAGAAACTTTAACGACCGTTCCGGTGACGGGAGCCTGATTATGTTCGGGAAGAAGCACGGCCGTAATACCAAAGGCTGCCGCGGATCGTATCACCGCTCCAACGTTTTGCGGATCTTGAATTTCTCCAAGAACGGCAATCACCGTATCGGGGCCGACTTCAAGATCTTTTATGAACTCATCATACGGACGAACGAGAGCATTGAGAGAGATTGCGGCGGCAACGCCCTGATGAACCGCAGTATCGGTACCCGACGGCATTTTGTCTTTTGTCACGAAAGAAACCGGAATTTTATTTTCAGAAATAAGCCGGGCAACTTTCGGGTCATCCAGTTCTTGAGAAAGAAAGATCTTTTTCACCGATTTTGGTTTCGCGCGAAGCGCTTCCTCCACCGCGTGTTTGCCGTATATATAAATGTCTTCTTCTTTTATCATAGAAAACAGTGTATAGGAAAAGAGGAAGAAAAGCGAGGGTGTAAGTTGTGCCAAACCAATTATTGTGTTTTAATGTCCTTATGAAAAAACCGTATGCAAAACACCACGGAGGAAAGACGATGTTCTGGAATCAAGAGTATAAGAAGGGTCAACACCTTACTCTTTCAACGAACCAAAGCGAAGACCTGGAAAAATTTATCCGATGGCTGGAACGAGAAACCGGCAAAGAACATTTGAACCCCACCAGTTCCGTCCTTGATCTCGGTACGGGAAACGGCCGAAACATTTTATACCTCGCCCGAGAATTCGGCATACACGGAGTCGGTTACGACATTTCAAGCGAAGCAATCTCGCAAGCAAAAAAAGCGACCGACGGATTGCCGATTGAATTTTTTGTACGATCAATCAAAGAATTGATTCCGGTCGCCGATGAATCGCAAGACATCGTCCTTGATATGATGACCTCGCATTTTCTCCGAGGGTCGGAGCGCGAACAATTATTGAATGAGATCTACCGAGTGCTCAAACCCGGCGGGTGGCTCTTCTGGAAAACTTTTCTTCTTGAGGGCGACAAAAATGCCGAGCGAATGCTTCATGATTATCCGGCTGACGAACCCGGATCGTACATCCACCCGAGAATCGGAGCGCTTGAACACGTTTGGACGGAAGAAGAGATTGTTGAAACGCTTGCACCAAAACTGGAAATAAAAAAGATAACCAAATCCCACGGACATCTCCGCAAGAGCGGAGCCAAACGCCGCAGCATCTGCGTCTACGCGCAAAAAACTTTTTAAAAAAACAGAAACACCTCGTCCTAATCGCCGAGGTGTTTCTGTTTTTTTGCAATGAGGAAAATTGCCGCGTAGAGAAAATAAATAGAAAAGAGGACGGCAGAAGAAAATGGCGGGACGGTAAATGACGAGAACGGGAGTTCGGAAAAGAATGACGACACGGAGAACACGGCAGACAAAAGAAGGAACACGGGGAAACTGAAAAAGGTTCCGAACGGAGTAATGAAACCGAGAAGCGTCGCGAGTGATCCGAAGAACATGGCCAGAGGCAAGAGAGGAAGAACAATCAGATTTACCGGAAGGGCGACGACCGAGAACATTCCCGTTTCATAAAGCAGTAGAGGCAAAACAAAAATTTGAGTAGAAAGCGTTGCGGAAAGAGTTTCTCGGATTCCCCATTTTGCCGTCACAGAAGAAAGCCGCAAAGAAAGTTCCGGGCCGAGAGCAAACAATCCGAATGTCGCCAAAAAAGAAAGCTGAAACGATGGGTCGTATAAAAGAGAAAGAGGATTCCAAAGCACCATGAAAAATGCGGTGACAAAAAGAAGATGAAGAGCATCGCTTGTCCGTCCGGTAGCGCGAGCGAAGATAGCAAGAAGCGCCATGATGACGGCGCGCAAAGTAGACGCGCCCGTCCCTGTCATAACGGCAAAAAGTACGACCCCAATTCCTCCGACGAAAGATGCCGAAATTTTTGAAATGGGAAGAAGTAAAAACACTCGCGTAAAAAAGTCGGAGACGAGAGTAATGTTGTATCCGGAAAGAACGACGATGTGCACGATGCCGGCAACGCGAAACATTTCCATGATATCGGCACCGAGCGCTCGTTTCGCGCCGAAGAGAAGTCCGAGAAGCAGTCCTGCTTCCGGTTCTGGGAGAATTTGGGAAACCTTATCCTCCGCCGCGTTCTTTATCTTATACAAAAAAGAGATGAGAGGATTTCCCTGTCCTTTTGCAAGAACTTCAATTTTCGGAAAAGCCATTTCGTAAAAAATTCCATCCTTCGCGAGATATGAAACGTAATCAAACTCGCGTCCGTTATCGTTCGCAAAGTTTTCCGGCAAACCGATCTTTCCCGTCAAAGAAATTTTTTCTCCGTATTCAAATTCCGGATATTTTTTTGCGACAATCAAGAGCCGTTCGCCCTGAACATCAACAACGAGTCTCGCGGAATTTTCTCTGACATCGGGTTCTTCCGCAATTACTCCTTCAACCGAAATAGTCTGCCCGGAAAAATCCTTCAAAGAGGAATCCGCTCCGGTCGGAACGAGTTCCATTCGGAAACAACCAAGAGCAAAAAACAAAAGGACAAGAGACAAAACGCGAACGCGCGTCTCCGGCAAAGACAAAAGAAAAGCGAGCAACCAAAGAAAACCGACAAAGAAAGCGAAGGCTATTCCAAAATGAAAGAGCGAAGCAAAAGCCACGCCTCCGAAAAATCCGAACATGCAAAATCGGAATTGCCGAATCATTCAATCTATTGTAATAAAAAAGAAGAAATGTGCAAAAGTTCCGTCCTTGCTATATAATGGCGATACCGTGAAACAGTCATACACCCCATTATCACTCCGAACCATTTCCGTCTTTCTTTTCGGCGCGGCATTCGGGGCAACCATCGGACTCAACGCTTTTTCTTTTTCGGAAATCAAATCGCTTGCCGCCGTCAGCGAATGGAATTCCAAACAAGACAATACAGCGACAACAACACTAAAAATACTGGAAGTAAAAGACGCGATCGTTCCGATCGCTGTCTATCATAGCGTTCGTCCTCACATAGAAGGAGAATCGGCAGAACAAGAAATGTTTGATGTCACGCCCGAGCTTTTGCGCGAGCACATAAAATACTTAAAACAAGAGGGTTTCACAACAATTTCCTTTGAGACGCTCGGCAAGTACTTTGACGGTGAAACGGTTTTACCGCCGAAGCCAGTCATACTTTCTTTTGACGATTCGTGGAGGAACCAATACGCCTACGCTTTCCCTCTATTGAAAGAGTACGGGGTGACGGGAACTTTTTATGTCTTTACGAATTCGCTTGATCATGGAAATCATCTGAGCTGGAACGAGACAAGGGAAATGCAAAAAGCGGGAATGGAAATCGGATCGCACACAAAATTTCATCCGTACCTTGACGACATTACCGACCCGATGGAACTGAAAAAAGAGATTGCCGACAGCAAGACCATTCTGGAAGAAAGCATCGGAGTTCCAATTACTTCATTTGCTTACCCATTCGGAGAACACGGAACCAGCAGCATTGAAGAAGTAAAACGCGCCGGGTACAAAACCGCAAGATCTCTCCGAAAAGGAACCGTGCAAAGCAAAGAAGATCGGTACACGCTTCGGGCATTCATCGTAACAGACCATCTCGAAGATTTCAAACGAATGCTGGAGAAAAAAGAAAATTAAAAAAGTTCCGTCATCTGACGGAACTTTTTATAACAGAGAGAATTTTTATTTCCACTCTCCGATGATTTTATTTTCGTCTTCTTTTGAGATCGCTTTTTTGTATTTCGCTTTCTTTCCTTTCACTCTCGCCTCGCACTCCGCCCATGTCTGATGCGTCATAATTTTTCCATCCACCAAACTCACATACGAGTAGGCTTTCGCGCCGGAATGCTGTCTGTTTTTTGTGCGATTCTCTTTCTGTCTGATGTCATGCGAAATATCCAAAATGTTCGGTATTCCGTATTCTGAAAAATTTCCTTCAAAAAGTTTTTCCGGTTTCCCTTCCGCGAACGAAACGGCGATCCGATCGGCTCTCTCGTTTCCCGCCACATTCACATGTCCGTCGACGTGTTTCCATTCGATCTTTTTTCCCACGACGACATCTGAAAGTTTTTCCCAGAGGTCGCGGTTGATGACTTCGGTTTTTGTGGAAGTGATCCAATTATTTTTTCTCCACCCGAAGACCCACTTCGTGATGCCATTAATAACATAACTTGAGTCGGTATGCAGAACAATTTGTTTATCGGTGTTTCCGACAAATTCAAGCGCTCCGATTGCGGCGGAAAGTTCCATGCGATTGTTCGTCGTCGGCTTCTCTTCCCCGCCGAGTTCTTTCACCTTGCCGTCAAAAATAACGATCGCCCCCCAGCCGCCCGGGCCAGGATTTCCGAGCGATGAACCGTCTGTAAAAATTGAAATGATATTTTTATTTTTCATACGAGTAATGCTAACAAATTTTTGAGAGAATGAGAAATAGAAAAGGCGACACAAAGTTGTGCCGCCGTTATTTTTTCTTCAATTTCACATATAGCGAGGAAGAAGAAAAAGAGCAATCAAGTTGAGAATCATACCCCAAGAAAATATCCCAAAAAAAGCCGGAGTCAAATACGCGACGCTTAAAATAAAAAGTACCCAAGCGGTAACTTTACGAGTCATTTTTTCTCCTCAAAAAAAAACAATCTCATTCTAAAGTAGTATTTTTATTTAAAAATGTCAACAATCCTTAATCGCAATTCCGGGTAATTTCGGAATACGGATTTTTCCAGCGTAGCAACGAGGTTCACTTTCTCCCCTGCGCCGAGGAGGACTTTCGGGAAATCTTTTTCGCCGACAAAAAAGCCAATGGCGGGAATTTTGTTTCCTCGCGAGTTTCTGAATTCCAGTTCAAGGTGTTCTTTCTGTTTTCCGAATTTTTTGACGGCGATGATTTCGGAGTTCTTGAACAAGAAAACAGGTTTCGGATTTTCCACGCCGAATGGAGCGAAGGCTTCCACTTCTTTGTATGTATTCCAATTCACGTCGTCTAACAAAAGTTCGTCGTCCACCGCGACCGATTCAGCTTTTATTTTTTTCTCCATCGCCCGATAAACTTCTGAAAGTTCTTTTTCCAAAGTATGTATTCCCTCTGAAGAAACCGTAAATCCTCCCGCCTCCGCATGACCGCCGAATTGCAAAAATACGCCTTCTCTCGCTCGGGTCATAAGTTCCACGAGCGACACCGTTCCATCCGAGCGGCACGAGCCTTTTATTTTTCCATCGGTATCTCTTCCCCACACGAAGACCGGGCGGTTGAATTCTTCCATCAAGTTGTTGGCTGCCAACCCGAGCAACCCCGGTTCCCATTCAGGATGTCCAAGAACGATTACCTCAAAAAGTTCTCTCGCCCGCAAACGCTGTTTTGCCTCCTTGATCATCGCCGCCACCATTCCTTTTCTTTTGTCGTTCAATTGATTGAGCCAATCGGCAAGTTCTTCCGCTTGCGCGAGATCCTGAGTGGAAAGCAATTCAAAAGCGCGAAGCGGGTGATCCATGCGGCTGGAAGCATTGATTCGGGGCGCTATCATAAAACCGATATCGTCCTCCGTCAGATGCTCTTTGTTCACTTTTATTTTCTGCAATAAAAGATTGAGTCCGGGACGACGACTTTTTCTCAAAACCTTCAACCCGTAATACGCCAAAAGCCGGTTTTCGTTTTTCAAAGGAACCATATCCGCGATCGTGGAAAGTCCCGCCATATCCAAAAGCCACTTTTCCCAACCGTCGGTAATTTTCAGAAACCCCCCTCTTTGGATAAGCGCCTGTACCAACTTAAATGCTACGCCGGCTCCGCAGAGCATCGGATCAGGATACGTATCCTCGGTTTGTTTGGAATCAAGTACGGCGTAAGCGTTCGGTACCTTTCCTTCTTGCGCAATATGATGGTCGGTTACAATAACGTCAATACCCAGTTCCTGCGCCCGCGCGACCGCCTCGGTATCGGTAATGCCGAGATCAGCGGTTATCATCAAGGTTATCCCGTTTTCCGCGAATTTCAGAACGGCGGGGATATTCACTCCATATCCTTCATCATGGCGATGAGGAATATAATTCTCGAAGTTGGAATACTCTATTTTTTTGAAAAAATCATGCAATATAACACCCGCGGGTATACCATCGCAGTCGTAATCGGTATACACCACAATCTTTTCCTCATTTTTTATCGCCCGCAGTATCCGTTCCACCGCTTTTTCCATATTGAGAATCAAAAAAGGGTCATAACTGTCGCGACCCCAATCCGGATGCAAAAATTTCTCCGCCTCCGAAAGAACGGTAATACCCCGCGAATCTAAAAGTTTCCGCGTCAAAGGAGAAAATTTTTCAAAACCGGTTTCCATAGTCCGTCTATTTTACCACGAAAGAACCAAAAAACGGCCTTGATAGAAAGGCGAATGGTGTACTATAATAGGTATTATTCTTAACAAATTGATCTTATGGGCTTTTTTTCATCCTCGCCGAAACGCATTACCAAAAAAGAATTGGAGGGTTCAACCTTTTCTTCGGGTTTATACGGGGAAATCAAACACTCGGCCGGTTTTAACGATCAAAAGTATCATGAATTTAAAGCTATCGTAGAGGGCTCAATGGCAAATAAAGACCATTATGAAGGAAAAGAATGGAAAAACGGCATTATGCCGGAAGAAGTTGACGAGATCGTAAAACAAATGAAAGACAGCGGACGTTTTCATGAACATGAAATTGCCGCCGCCGAGGAACATTTCCGTAAAAAACTGTAAAAACATGAATGACTGCATTTTCTGTAAAATAATCGCGGGAGAAATTCCTTCCACCAAAATCTACGAAGATGAAAAAGTATTCGCTTTTTTCAGCACGGCTCCGAATAATCACGGGCACACGCTCGTCGTTCCCAAAAAACACAGCCGAAATATCATGGACATGGACGAGCAGACTCTTGCCGATCTCGCTCTTGCCGTACAAAAAATAACGCGAGGAGTATACGAAGGAACAAAAGCTGACGGAGTGAATATCATTATGAATAATGAAGCCTCGGCAGGACAAGCGGTTTTCCACGCTCACGTACATATTATTCCCCGATTCAAAGATGACGGACTAAAAAGCTGGGAAAAAAGCATGCCGTATGAGAACGGGGAAGAAAAAGGATTGGCAGCAAAAATAATGGAATCAATAAAGTAATCCCGACTCTAAAATAAGCACCAAAACCAAAACTCCAAGTTCCAAATAAAAATCAAAGGTTTAAATCCAAAATTAAAAATTGATATTTTGATATTGGAATTTGTTTGGAGCTTGTAATTTTAAATTTTGGATTTTATAGTTGATTTTTTCTAAAAAAGACGAGAGCTTTTTGCTTTCGTCTTTTTAAAAGATAACCTTATTTTTCTTTCTTTTTCAGCATTTTCTCTTCTTCCTCCAGTATTTTCTTCCACATTTCGGCGTCGTCGGCAAGGAGAGCGATCTTTTTGGTGTGATAATTATCGCTTATCTTCTTGATCCAGACCTGATCTTCCTTAAAAAGATCAATGGCGGCCTGCACCTCTTCTTCGGTTGCTTCCGCAAAAAGCCACGCCAAATCTTCTTTCTCGGAAAAAGAAAGATCCGCGTCAAAGATAAGTTTTTTTAATTCGGGAAAATTTTTATTGTCCATAAAGTTGTATTACCCCGCATTTTCCATCAGACGGCGAGTAACGAGTTCCATTACCATCGCGGCTTTTTTGTTCTCCGCATGCTCAAACAACCCCCTTTCTCTGCTCGCGAAGTCGTCTCCTTCCAATTTCTCAAATGAATTGCTCGGTGGCATGGTGTCTTTTTTGGTTTATGATTAAAACAAAACGCTTATAAGGGTAAGTATAAACTCTTTTAAAAAAACGCGCAATAAAAAACTTCGCGCCGAGTCGGCGCGAAGTTGACAAATATCATTACTCTTCAATAACTTTTTCTTGCCCTCGTGAAAAAAATGTTTCAAACACTTTTTCCATCGCAAAGTGGTCTTCCACCCCGCATTGTTCGCGAATGCTGTGCATCGCGAACATGGGGATTCCGACGTCAACGACCGGTATGCCAAGCCTTGTTGCCATAATCGGCCCGATAGTGGAACCGCAGCGTAAGTCGGAACGGGAAACGAATACTTGGTATTTTACACCGGAAAGACGGCAGAGGTTGTAAAAAACAGCCGAAGTAATATCGCTTGTCGCATAGTGTTGGTCTGCATTCCATTTGATAACGGGACCGCTTCCAACTCTAATGGTATGACGAATCTCGTGTTTGTCCATATGATTCGGGTGCGTGGCGTGGGCCATATCCGCAGAGATACAAAAAGACTTTGACAAAACTCTTTGAAAATCATTCTTTCTGAACACTCCGGCAGCGGTTTCAACAAGACGTTCCAACACATTCAATAAGAACGGGCCTCCGGCGCCCTGAGCGCTTTCGCTTCCCACTTCCTCATTATCATATAAAGAAACAACGCACGTTGAGGGGGTTTTCTCGGAACGAATGAGCGCCGCAAGAGCTTGATGACAAGAGGCGAGATCGTCCAGTCGTCCAACACGAATGAATTCTCCATTTATTCCGGAGATTATCCCTTTTTGAGTATCACAAAGAAATAAGGAAGATGAGGTAACTCTCCTGTTGGCTGTGGGGCCAAAAAGGAGCATTTTATTGAGCTGTTCCAAATTTTCAATATTTTCCAGCGCCGCAATAGGAGGGATGTCAGTTTGACTGTTAATCTCTCCCTTTTCATTTACGTCACGTTGCAAATGTATCGCTTGTCCGGGAATGCTTAGAATCATATCATCAAGGCGAACGAGGTGAGAGGATATCGTGCCGTCCGGTTTCTGCGTTACCACTCGTCCGGCGATAAAAAGGTCGCGATCTAGCCATGTTCTCCATATGCCTCCGCCGTAGGGTTCAACCCCAAATTGAAAACATCCGGATTGTTCATAGCGATAACGAGGTTTAAGTTTCAAGGTCGGGCTATCGGTATGAGCGCCGATAATTTTGAAGCCGGAATGACAGGGTTGTGTTTCAGAACCGAGAACAAAAGCAATAAGGGAAGAACCTCCACGAATCACGTAGTGTTTCTTCCCGTCTAAAGCCCAGCGTTCCGACTCTTTCAACTCATGAAATCCCGCTTCGTCCAACCGTCTTTTGACCTCGCGAACCGCATGAAAAGGCGTCGGACTCGCATCAATAAAGCGAATCAAATCCCGAGCAAAATCATTTGATGAAATATCCATCAGTTTTCTCCTCTATGGTGAAATGTAAAAAACCTCTCTGGAATTGTTCTACCATGGAAAATACTCTTTGTATAGACTTACCAGCAAAGGATCAAAAAACCTCGCGACAAGGAAAGTGCGAAGTTTTTTAAAACTTTCTATTTTTTCATAATCGCGTCAATTCCCGGCAAGGTTCCACTGGAAAGAAAATCTAACATCGCCCCTCCTCCGGTGGAAACAAAGATATTAGGGTTTTTTATCTCCAGTCGCTCTATCGCCGCGACCGTATCCCCTCCTCCGACGATAACTTCGGCAGAAGACTTTGAGAGAGCGGAGGCAACGGCAAGCGTTGCATCATCAAAACCTCCCTCGTAGTATCCAAGCGGACCGTTCCAGAGAATGAATTTCGCTTTTGAAATGAGGTCTTCCAGCATTTTAACCGTTTCCGGGCCGTCGTCTTCTATTTTTTCAGCAGACAATACTTCATTGCGGGATCGCACTATTTTTCCCGATGGCCCGTCAACAACAACGTCAAGGGGAAGGAGGAGTTTCTTGTTATCCAGCAAAGATTCCATTCCAACAGTCGTTTCATCACAAACGGAAGTTCCAATCTCGCACCCTTTCATTTTATAAAAAGTATTCGCGAGCGCTCCGCCGACAAAGACCATATCCGCAGTATCAAGATATTTTTCAATAAGAGGCATCTTCGTTTCAAACTTTGCTCCGCCGAGGATAAACAGAAACGGATGTTCCGTTTTAAAAGCGCGGGAAAGATTTTGCACTTCTTCCGCAAAAAGCGGCCCGAAATATGACGGGAGCAATTTCGGCAGTTCAAAAACCGAAGCATCTTTGCGATGAGAGACGGCAAAGGCCTCGTTCACAAAAATATCTCCAAAAACAGCGATGGATTCAGCGAATTTTTTATCACTGTTCTTTTCCCCGTCCCATTTCCGTAAGTTTTCAATCAAAGCGATTTCGCCATTATCCAAAGAATTAAGAAGTTTCCTTCCTTCTTCTGATTCAAAATCTTCCACAAAAACATGCGAAATGCTCTGTCCGAGTTTTTCCGATACCGGACGCAGGGTGTCGGTCTTCTCCCTTCCAATATGGCTCAAAATAATGACCCTCGCCCCAGTGTTCTTCAAAAACCGGATCGTCGGTATCGTTTTTCGTATCCGAAAATCATCAGAAACGACGCCCTCTTTAACAGGAACGTTGAAATCCACGCGAAGAAGTACGCGCTTTCCTTTTAAATCTTTTGCTTCGGTAATGTTTGGCAAGTTCATACAGTTTTTTAATTTTCAATTTACAATTTTTAATTTTCAATCAATTTGCAATGTGTCAATGTTAAAATTTTCAAACCCGAACGGTACCGTTGTGTTTGAAAATTTTTATTTGAAAATTCATTAAAAATTAAAAATTGTAAATTGAAAATTTTTTATATATTATCCGCTATTTTCAAAATTTCAACGAATTTCTTGGCATTAAGACTCGCTCTTCCGACCAAAAGTCCGTTCGCTCCGCCTTCTTTGAGAAAACTACCGGCGTTCTTTTCATCAACGGAACCGCCGTACAAAATTTTCATGGCGTGCGCTGTTTTTTGGCTATACAGATCACTTAAGACTTTTCGGATAAAAATAATCGTTTCCAGCAACGCTTCGGGTTCTACCACTCCTTTTGCTTTTGCTCCGATAGCCCATACGGGTTCATAGGCAATAACGACATTTTTTAACTGTCGTTCGGATATCCCCGAGAGAGAAGCAATGATTTGTTCTTTCAGAATTTGGAGAAAAGCGCTTTCATGATCGCGTTCCCGCTCTCCAACACACAAAACAGCCGTAAGTCCGGCTTTAACCGCTGCGACAACTTTTTTTGAAACCATTTCATCAGTCTCCCCCATTGCACGGCGTTCAGAATGTCCGATGATTGCAAATTTTACGGAAAGAGTTTTGAGCATGCCGACCGAAATCTCTCCCGTACAAGCGCCCTCTTCCTCGGAAGAAACATTCTGCGCGCCAAGCGAGATCTCTTTTCCGGAATTAAGAGCTGAAAGTCCCGAAAGAAAAACGAAAGGCGGGCAGACAGCAACGTCCGTTCCTTGAAAAACCGCGACTTCTTTTTTAATGTCATCAAACAACTTTTGAGCCTCTAAAACCGTGCGAGGGTTCATCTTCCAGTTGCCGATGATAAGTTGTTTTTGCTTCATTTATGCTAAAGTATTTATTTCTTATACTGTTCAGCTAATTCTCTTTGTCTTTCCATATGCTTTTCGGTGAGCCCAAAAGGTTTCATTCCTTTGTATTCCGGAGTTTCTTCCAAACGAAATTCAAGTTCCCCTTTTTCTTTGCGAACCAAATTTTCCTCTTCAACGGCGCGAATGGCCGCCATCATTTTTGGAAACTCATACAGTGCCAGATCCTGCACCTTCATGTTCGGATTGGTCTTGGCGAGTTCAAAATCCGCGCGAAGTTCTTTCATGGCGGAAAGAGCTTTTTCTACCGTTTCGCTTTTCGGACCCTGCGCAAAAGTTTCCTGTTGCGCCGGTGTATTTTCCATTGATTCCATTGAATATGTGAATTAGTTTTTAACGCTCACTTGATTATATAACGCACAGAAAAAAGAATAAAGCAAAAAAACAACAAAAAAAGGGACGACGATGGCCGTTCCTTTTTTCTTATTGCTTTTTTCTTTATTCTTACCCACGCTACTTCTGATTCCACTGAATGAACTGATATTGATCGCTCGTATAAGGCGTGAACGGAGGCGGGCTTAGGACGAGAGACGTGTCGTAGTTGTCTTCCCGATAGCTGTATCCCGAAACATTCCCCCATTTTGTCCCGACGCGTCCTTTGGAAACAACGCTTCCGAATATCTTCATGGTGTCTTGCATGATGCAAGAGTCATATTTATTCGCCACGTCATGACCGCAAGAATTTCCGCCGCTCGTGTAGTATTTTCTCCCAAAACTTCCTTTTTGCGCGACAAAAATTCCATGAATATCCAGATTGGTCGGCGAATCCAGGGGAATAACGATAGAATCTTCCGCAACAGCAGTCAGTCCGTCCGTTCCGTTATTCGTTGAATACAAAATGTTGTTCCGAATAAAAATATCGGGGTCAAGCGAAGAGGTGCTGCTCGCGGCGATAATCGTTACTTTATTTTTTACCGTCCCCTCAAGCCAGACATTGTCGTCAAAATACAAAACTCGGCAAGACGTCGGAGGAGTATAGGTTCCGATAAAAGTCTGCGCGGAAGATTTTGGAGTGTAAGGACAAGACCCGCCCGAGCCGTCGTTGGTAATTACTGAATCCTCGATACCCCATGTTCCGGAACAATCGCCGCAGGAACCCGTCGCAAGACATCCCGGTATTGACTCGGCGCTATCAACACGATAGAGATCAAAAGTACCATCGGATTTCATAATCACATGATATCCTTTTTTGGTCGTGCGGGGGAAATAGCAGCCCAGGGTTTGCCCCGCCGTACAAACAGAGGGGGTTCGCGAAGAAGTGCTGGAACTGTAAACATGCATGATGTTCTGATCAAGAATGGCAAAATCTATCTTCGGAACGGGCCACCTCCAAAGAGATTGCGAACCACCGGTACCCATGACGCCCGGAGCGGTCGGATTGTGGGGACTGCAATCATAATCACTCGTACAGTCCCATGTTGTTTGTTGCGAAGTAACGGATGAATAATTATGTCCTTGAAAATTAACTCCGCCATTTGAGTGGAACGGCCCATAAACCACGCGATCCGGCCCGGCAAGAACGGCAGCGTCGGTAATGTAAGAGTAAGAGGCAGAGGAGGGGCGAGCATAGCTTCCGTAAATGACTTTTTTCAATCTGGGGTTTTGGTTCGTCCAGCCCGTTGAGGTAATATCTACGCGCATCGTTTGCCCGCATTGAATATCGCCGGAAACCTGCAAAGAAAATTTACCGGCAGAAGAAGATTCCGGGTCAACGTAATCATGAACATACGGCCCCGCGTGACCGGTTCCATCTTTCAGATCGTCGGGATAATGAGAAAGAAACCATTTGTAGTAGTCAAAACCGGCCTCGGCAATTTCAAGCGAAGACAATCCTTGCTCTTTTTCTCTTTGAATACGGCTTTGACTTAGAGAAAGGCTGGCAAGGCCGACAAAAACCATAACAAAGATGGAAACAAACACAAGGACGGTTATGGAAAGAGAACCGGATGTTTTTTGGAATTTCATAAAAACTTTTATAAATTATTCTTTACGTTTCGTATCGTCGCGCTGGAATGGAGAGTGAATTCATTGGGCATGGTCAGAGGATTGACGTTTACGATTAGGTCAACTTTCACAAAACGCACGTTGATAGCGACAGGAGGAATTGTCATAAGAGCGCCCGTGGTGTCGTAATACTGAAAAATAGCATTGGCCGCATCATTTCGGACATACTGCGCAACCGTAGAAATCGCTTCGCTGCCGGTATACGCCGGGGGGAGACCGGAAGGTTTGATTATTCCTCTCTGAAGAGCGGTTCCATTCAAAAAATATCGCACTTTTTCCACGACAGAGTCATTGTCTATATCGGTATAAAAAGTAATACCGTTCGCTCCTCCGTTCTCTATCGGATAAGCTCCAGAAGCGGAATATCTTGCTCCGCGAATTCCGACAACCAGCGTATTAACGCCTTTTCGGGCAATATCAAGCTGGTTCATTTGTTCCAGCGTATAGCGATTGGTTTGGTAAAACGAAATAACCGACTGAAGGATAATGCTCATCACGACCGTAAAGATTGCAATATATACCAGCGCCTCTATAAGAGACAATCCTGTATTTCGTTTTGTTTTTCTTGCTGAAAAATTCATTTTTAATCAAGCGTTATCGTTACTTTTGAAGCGCCAGAAACGTTTACTCCCGTAACCGTGGTCGTGCTTACAAAAGGAGGGATGCTCGCGTCAATAGAATATCCGCTTCCCAACGAAGACCTCCCTTCCGTCAAATTGGGCCAAAAAATTTGAGCGCATCTTTTTCCGACCATTTTTTGATCATTGTATGAAGGAGAATTTCGGTAAAGGCGGACGAGAGCATTTGTTTGTTCTGCCCCTGTATTATTTACCACTCTGACCAAAAGCGAATTGGTTGTGCGCGTATAAAAATCTATGAAGACTTTTGCCGCAGTATCGGGAGTAACGAGATTCGGCTGAGGAGGACAAGATTCGGAGATATCAAAACTGCCGGAAGACGCATCATAGGTATCCCACTCCAAAGGTGATATTTTTACATACCCCGAAGCATCCGTGGTGATATTCTTGTCGTACTTATAGACAAAATTTCCGGATGAATCCTTGCCGATTGTTTTTGCTCCGCGCAGGCGAAAAGTGAAATTTCCTTTCGGAATATGGCGTTTATAGCTTACTACCCAATCTTGCACCGACGGAGTAAGAAGAGAATCTTGCGTACTCGCCGAAACTCCGATACTCAGGTTAGAGTAAGTGGTTACGCCATACGGAGCATTATTCAAAGAAGCGAGATCAACGGGGGAAACGAAAAATCCTGCTCCGTTACCGGGCAAAACGCTATCAGGAACCAAATTGGAAACACCTCCAGTTTTGGAATAAACATGATATAAAAGATTCGTACCGGAAGGTTTCGTATCGTTCCAAGAAAACTGCGTCCATTGGTAAATATCTGCGGGAGCAATATCAATAGAACGCGCCGTACCAATCGCATCGTAATTTACGCCGTCATTATGAAGAGAAAGATTTCCCGAAGAAACCGTCATAGAAGTAAGATCGGCGAGGCCGGAAGAATCGGCAAAAGTATCATTAAAGGAATAATCTGCCGGCCGATCGTATACCCAAATTTCTTTACTGCTCAGTTTATCTATCTGAAAACTCAAAGGATTCACTTGATCATCAACCGAACCCATATGTCCGGGGTCAGGACTCGGCAAACTGGAGGAAATGGAATAGGTGGAAGAAGTGCTGTAACTCGGTTTTGAAACCGTAATCTGATAGCCCGTACCCGGCGTAACACCGTATTCAAACCATTTTCCGTCAGCGCCGGTATAGCGATCGGCGTTGATTACCCCCGTCTTAAAGATATTGATTTTCGCCCCCTGCAGACCGTGCCCGTAGTAATCAAAAACGGTAAAATTAAAAATCCCTCCAGGAACATTTGTTTCCTTCCCTTTCGGGGTGATATTTGATGATGTGGAAAAAGACGATATCTTTCCTCTGAAATTCCAAGAGACTTCAACTTTGATTCGTTTGTAATCCGTACTGATAGTATCATTTCCCAAAACAGCCGTACCATCGGCGGGATCATCCACCCAAAAGATCGCATTGCGTCTGACGTACGAGATGCCATTCAAGGAAACAGTTTCCGTTTGGGGGAGCATACCGGTCGGATTTCCGTTCACGGTCCCGACATTCGCAAAAGGAAGACTCCTCACGTATTCAATTTGTTCTTCCGCAAGAGCCATCGCGCCAAGACGAGCCTTGTTTTTTGCAACCACAGCCATGGAAGACTGAAGAATCCCGAATAAACCATAAAAAGCCATGGTAAAAATAGCCACACCGACAAGCAGTTCAATAATAGAGAGACCAGACTGATGGTTCTTTTGTAAGGACATACTAAAAACATTTTACTCATTAAATACTCGCTGTCAGCGTGTACATCGGCGTAATCATGGAAATGGCAAAAAATCCGACAGCGCTTGCGATAAATAGCATGAGAAACGGCTCAATAACGGTTGAAAGATCTTTGGTAATAGCCGAAACCTCTTCTTCAAAAAAGACGGCGATCTTCTCCAGCATTTCCGCAAGTTTTCCCGTTTCCTCCCCTACCTGCATCATTTCCCCGACAAGAAGAGGGTAAATGTTTTCATTCTCTAAAAATACATTAGAAAGAGGAACTCCTTTTTGGATAACTTCCTTTGCTTTTGAAAGAACTGTTTTGTAATAGGAATTCTGCATGACATCTTCCGTAATAGAGAGAGCTTCCACGACCGATACCCCCGAAGAAAAGAGCGAGGATAATGTTCTTGCCGTCTGAGCGGCATTGTACTGCTTCACAATCCCGGAGATAACCGGGATATGAAGAGAAACGAAATCAGAAACCCTCATTCCTATCTTTGTGCGGATCGCGAGCATAAACGCAACCACGATGCCGGCAAGAAGAGAGAGCGCGGAAACCGTGTTGGCAACAAGAAAATCGCTGACCCCCATAATGATCCTGGTGCTCAAAGGAAGTTCTATATTGAATTCTTTAAAAGTGGAGGTAAGCGTCGGGACAACATAAATAAACATAATGATGGCGATCACGATCATCGCAAAAAATACGATAGAAGGATACATCATCGCGCTTTTTATTTTTTTTCGGAGAGTGTACCCCCGTTCCAGCTGCTTCCCGACGACATCAAGCGCTTCCACCAATCTTCCCGACTCTTCCCCCGCGCGCATCATGGAAACGAACAAAGCGGAAAATACCGCCGGATGTTTTTTTAGAGAGATGGAAAAAGAGTCGCCCGATTCAATGTCTGTCAGGAGTTTATGAATAATTTTTTTAAACTTGGGATTTTTTGTCTGTTTTTCCAAAATTTCCAGAGCGCGGGAAAGTGCAATACCAGAACTGAGCATCGCGCTCAAATTACGCGTAAAAACGATCTTCTCGCGCAGATTCACGCGCGCGACCATGAGGTTTATTTTCTCAAAATCAAGGGCTTTCTCGGAAAATTCTTTTGCAAAAATAACCGTGAGACCCTTCTCTCTCATGGCGGAAACCAGATCGGATTTGTCTTTTGCCTCCATCTCTCCTTCCGTGAGCCGTCCTTCCGCCGTTTTTGCTTTGTAATTAAAAGTTGGCACGTTATTTTATTTTTATTCTGAAATAACCCTCAATACTTCTTCTATGGTGGTCATTCCTTGTACCGCTTTGAAAATTCCGTCTTCTATCATAGACATCATACCTTCGCTTTTCGCCTGTTTTTCAATCTCATCGGACGATCCTCCTTTTAAGATAATTTCTTTAATTGCCGAAGACATTCTGAGAATTTCGTGGATAATAATACGCCCGGTGTATCCGTTCTCGCATTCGCGGCTTTTTTTTGCCCGATAAAAAGGAATGTTTTCCCACGTCTGGTCTTCTCTCACTATTTTTTCCGCTTTCAAAAAACCAAGAACCCTCTCCATATCAATGCTTTTGGAAAGAGAGGCAATTTCTCCCTTGCTCGGCAGATATTTTTCTTTAGCGCCGCATAATCGGCGAACCAAACGCTGAGAAACTACGAC
>CALREZ010000002.1:0-54462 GCA_943356445.1 Candidatus Nomurabacteria bacterium | reverse complement strand
GATAGTAGAAGTAAGAAGAAACGGCTCTACCTGCATATCAATAAGGCGCGGAATAGCTCCGGCTGCGGAGTTGGTATGAAGCGTAGAAAGCACCAAGTGCCCGGTAAGTGCAGCGTTCACCGCAAGAGCGGCTGTTTCGTGATCGCGAACCTCTCCAACCATGATGATATCGGGGTCTTGGCGGACAAGTGTGCGAATACCTTCCGAAAAAGTAAAGCCGATGTCTGGGCGAACCTGCGATTGATTTACTCTCGCCATCTGATATTCTACCGGATCTTCAATAGTGGAGATATTTACCTCCGGAGTGTTCAAAAGATCAAGAATGGTATACAGGGTCGTGGATTTTCCGGAACCGGTCGGCCCGGTAACGAGGATCATTCCCGTTTTCTGTTTTGACGCCGCATGAATTTTCTCCAAACCTTCACCGTGAAATCCGAGTCCTTCCAAAGAAAAACCGCCGCCGCCTTCTTTCAAAAGACGCATAACGGTCTTTTCGCCGTAATAGGTAGGCAAAACGGAAACACGAAAAGCGACATTCGTGGAAGAAGTCTGAATTTTGAAGCGTCCGTCTTGAGGAAGACGCTTTTCATCCAGTTTTAAGTTTGCAAGCACTTTAATGCGGGCGATAATGCCGGATGCGGTATTTTTCGGCAAAATCATGGCATCATGCAAAAGACCATCAATGCGGTAACGCACCAATACCTGATTCTCCATCGGTTCTATATGAATATCGGAAGCGCCTTGAAGAATAGCATGATTTAAAAGCGTATCCACGATTCGGACTACCGGCAAATCTTGCGCGAGTTTCTTTAGGTCGGCTTCTGATGTTTCCTCGCTTCCTTCTTTTTCCAGAGGTATGGTCTTAAGAGAACTGGCTTCTTGCTGGATGATGTCCCCAAACTCCGCCTTTAAGCTTTTTTGATACTGAAGCAAAGCGCTTTTCATGGAAACCGTGTCGGTGAGGCGGGGCAGGATCTTTAGTCCCGTTTTCTTCTTTACAAAGTTTATTGCTTCCAAATCATCCGTATCAAGCATCGCCACTTCAAGAACCGTATCGTTTTTTTTGAAGGCGATGATATTGTGATTTCTGGCGATCGGCTCGGGAATAAGAGAAAGAACCGCGGGTTCAATTTTTTCGGTTTTGAGATTTATAAAAGGAACGCCCATGATGTATCCTTTCATCTGACGAAGATCGTCTACGGTAAGTTTTCCCTCCTGAATAAGCACTTCATCAAAGGTTGAATCGGTACCCGCCGTATTCTTTTCGGCAAGTTCAATGTCTTTCGGCGAAACAAGATTCGTATCAAGAATAAACTTTTTCAATTGTTCGCTGTTCACGTGCATAGATGTATTTATTATACACCACAAAATAAAAATCCACGTATAAAAAGTGTGGATAGATGGAAGAAAAAGCAAAAAGAATGAAGCAACAAGAAAAAAGAAACGACGGAAAGCCATTCCTTTTTTCTTGTTGCTTTTTGCTTTATTCTTTTTTTATTCTCCTTCTTTCTTTCCGTGGTTCTGTATGGGTTTTTGGGAAGAGACTTTTCTGTGTCCCGTCAAAGCTCTCGGACGGATCAGATATTTGTCGGGGTTTTCGCAGAGGTCTACAAAGTCGTCGGCTTCTTCTCGCAATTTTCCTGAGGTGGATTTTCCGAATGAAGCGACTTCAACGCGAATACCCATATTTAGACGCAAGAATTGAACGAGCGGTACGAAGTCCCCGTCTCCGGAAACCAAGATAACCACGTCTAATTTCGGAGCAAGAGAAATCGCGTCAACCGCGAGTCCGACATCCCAGTCGGCTTTTTTTGCTCCTCCGAAAAAGATCTGCAAATCTTTGGTTTTTATTTCAATACCCAGTTTTTCCAGAGCGTCAAAAAAGTTTTTTTCTTCTCCTGATTCCGTGGTAATGACATAAGCCAAAGCGCGAATGAGCGCCCTATCGCCTACGGTTTCTTTCAAAATGTTCTCAAAATTGGCGCGAGCTTGATACAGATTGCGAGCGCTGTGATAAATGTTTTGCGTGTCTATAAAAACGCCGACGCGCTGGTGTGAATGTTTGATAACGGCCATAAATTATATAAATAATACTTGTTTCTTATAAAAAATCTCTTAATACCTTACTGAAAATCATTTTTAAAATAAAAGCAAAAAGAAGTAAGAAATAAGAAAAAAGGAAGACGTCGTCGTTGTTGGCCTTTTTTCTTTTTTCTTATTGCTTGTTCCTTACGTTCATTATACACAAAAACGAAGAGATTTTCATCTCTTCGCCTTTGTTTAAAACTTAATAGAGATCCTTATCCTTTAATACCGAGCTTCTTCGCCACTCCTTCAAAACGCGCCGCATCTTTTTTCTTGAGATATTTGGTGTGGGAACGTCTGTCGGCAACCATCTGAAGAAGACCTTTTCTGGAGTGATTGTCTTTTTTGTTTTCTTTCAAATGCTCGGCGAGCGCATCAATTTTCTTCGTCAAAAGAGCGATCTGCACCTCGGGAGACCCGGTATCGGTCTCGTGGATCCGAACCTTTTTAATTAATGTTTCTTTTTGTTTTTTCTTTAACATAGCCATATCCTAGCATAAATCAGCTTTTTTTGCAAGACCCCTCGTTTCATTGTAAAATGGGGATATATTATGAAACTTTCCGACCTGAAAACCGATTTTTTGGAGCATTTGGAGATAGAAAGGGGTCGTTCTTTGAAGACGATTACCAATTATGACCATTATTTATCGCGTTTCTTGGAATTTGCTCAAATTTCCAAACCGGAAGACATCACCGACGAACTCGTCCGAAAGTACCGCATCTGGCTCAATAGACAGCTCGCGGGGAAGACAAGGCGGGGTATGGACGAAGGACTTTCTGCTACCCTTAAGAAAAAAACGCAAAATTACTACCTTATTGCTCTCCGCGCGTTTCTCAAATACCTTGTCCGAAGAGAAGTTCGTTCTCTCCAGCCCGACCGAATAGACCTCGCCAAAACCAGCGAACGCTCGCTTGACCTTATTTCATCGGAAGAACTCGCGAGATTGTTAGCGGCTCCGACAGGCGATAGTCTTCAACAACTCCGAGACCGAGCCATTCTTGAACTTCTTTTCTCTACCGGACTCCGCGTTTCCGAACTTTGCTCTCTTTCCCGATATATAGACCTCAAAAAAGATGAGCTTTCTGTCCGAGGAAAGGGCGAGAAGATCCGCGTGGTTTTCCTTTCGCAAGAAGCGAAGGACGCTATCAAAAAATATCTGGACAAACGCGGCGACGTTGACGAAGCGCTTTTCATCAAACACACGAATGGCGGCGCGACCGACGCAAAATCGCTCCGTTTAACGCCGCGAAGCGTTGAACGTCTCGCCGCGCATTACGCCATCAAGGCCGGCATTTCAAAAAAAGTCACTCCGCACGTCATCCGTCACAGCTTCGCCACCGATCTTCTTGAAAACGGCGCCGATTTGAGAAGCGTCCAAGTTATGCTCGGTCATTCCAACATTTCCACCACTCAAATCTACACCCACGTAACCGACAAAGGCCTCAAAGAGATCCACAAAAACTTCCACGGAAAGAAACGATAAAAAATACACAGGACTACCCTGTGTATTTTTATGTTTTCAAATCTCCAAGGGAGACCCTTCTCGCCTGTATATCTTTTTTCGCTTCTTCTATCCTCTTTTTTCCTTCCTGAAAATCTTTAAAATTCTTTTTAGTGATAACCTTTTTACCGGTTTTTAATTCTATTTCTTTGCGAGCATTTCCGGCAATGCCTCCTCCGTCACGCGCAACCTTTTTGTTTTCTTCCAGATTCTTCGGTTCTATCTTTTCAGAAATTTCCACCGTCGCCGTTTCTGCCAACATATTTAGAACAAGCTCCATATTGGTCATATTGTCTCGCAGATTTTCTTTTTTCAGATCTTTATGTTGTTTGTATTGCTTCGTCGTCATCCCCGCCCAAGCTTTCGTTATTTCGTCAGTAAGAATAGCAAACTCTAATCCTTCCTTTACTCCGCGTTTTTCCCATTCATCAGTCAGCCCCTTGCGAAGTTCAATGCTTTTTAAACGCAAGTTGATCCACTCTCTCGTATACCCTTTCTGAAAATATGTTCTCAACGCGCGATTGATGGCAAGCTCAGGATCCGCCGTTTCTTCCAATCGCTCATATCCGACTTTCGCCAGCCAAAGTTTAAAAGGCTCGGCATTCGGTGATGGAATGGATTGAATAAGACGAAGCATTGTTTCAGTATCAGCAGCATCGGAGGTATAATATTTCCCATCAGTAGCCATAAATTTCAGTTCGTGACATTTTGTCACGACCTCACTCCCTTCTTCCCTCAATCTTTGTTTCATCTTTCTCCAATAAGCTCCAGCATCAATACTCTTTGTAAGAACCGCGATAATATCGGAAACTGAAAAATACCACAATTCTTTTTCCCCGTCCCATTGCCGGCGAATATGATTCCCTTCAAAAATAGCAAGATTTTTTGGTTTATTTGTCATTTTTTTTACCTCTAAAATTTTCTTCACTTCTCTATCAAAAATCAGAAATATGGTTTTTGTCTTGTACTTTTTACCATCATCGGCAGTTACCGAGAATTCCTCAGTAACTGCATTTTCATGCAATTCACCGCTTTCAAAAATGTTTTCAGTTGTTATTTTTCATTATTTTTCTTTTTCTTACTGACATAATCCACTTTTCTGATCGGTTTGCCGTATTTGAGGATTTCTCCGGCGGAGGAATCTATGAATTCTTCGGGTTTTTTGATGACATCTACCACGCGGCCGCCGACAAAATAGCCGGAATAGTCTTCTTTGTGTATATAGATTGGGGAAAAATCCAAACTTGATTCGGGGGCGAGAATAATATGTTCGTTTTTGGTATCAATCAAGAATTTTTTGATGTTCGCCAAGCCTTCAATAATAGATATGATATACTCCCCGCTTTTTGGCGCTTCATGAATTCTTTCCGCAATGACGTAGTCGCCATCGTCAATGGTCTTTCCGTGAACGTTGGCTCGATTCATGGAATTTCCGGACGCTCGCAAAACAAAGAGATCATCCAATTTATTTCTGAACTTCTCTCCCAAAATGCGAAGCGACACCTTCAGATAGCCCTCAATCGCTCCGTCGGCGTACATCGTCGCTTCCCCGCAATTCGCAGATCCGAGAATTGGCAAAGAGATGAGATGAGACACTTTATCAATTCCGCCCGAAGCGGGTTTCAAATGTTTGCCGTCCTCACCTGAGAGCAATAGCCCTTTTTCTTTAAGCTTATCAATATGGTGTTTTATCTTTTGCGGAGCATTCGGCTCGTTGATAAGTTCACCGATCTTCCGGAGCGTAAGCCCGGCGATATTTTGACTCTTCGCCAGAGAGAGTATCTTTTGTTGTATGGGGTGCATGTCTATTATTATACCTTCTGTCTTTTTATCGTCAATAATACAAACAGTGGATAACTCTTGACACAATAGACAAAAAAACCGTGCCGGTTGACAAAACAGGCAAGAGGAGTAATATAGAGTCATACCTTGAGTCCGTCCCGTACGGGCTCATTTTTTTAAAAAATTACAAAAATAACTAACAAATATATGTTATTTGATCTCAAAACACTTCGTTCCGCTCTTGAACAGATGGAGGAGGAAAAAGGCATTTCCAAAGAAAAGATCTTGGAAGCGATAGAAATGTCTCTTGCCGCGGCCTATAAAAAAGAATACGGAAAAAAGGGACAGATCGTCCGCGCTAAATTTGATTTGGACACCGGAGCGACCGATTTCTCGCAGGTAAAGGTCATCGTTGATGAATCCATCGTGAAAATGCCGGCCCCGCTTGACGAAAATGGCGAGCCGATGGAAGAAGAAAAAGACGAGAACGACCTTCGCACCCGTTTTAACAGTGAACACCACATTCTTCTGGAAGACGCCAAGAAGATTAAACGCGATGCCGCCATTGAAGAAGAACTCGTCTTTCCTCTTGAAACGAAAGAAGATTTCGGACGCATTGCCGCGCAAACCGCAAAGCAGGTCATTATTCAGAAGATTCGCGAAGCGGAGAAAAGCACGACCATGGACGAATTCGGCAAAAAAGAAGGCGAGGTCGTCAACGGTATGGTTCAAAGAATTGAAAAAGGGAATATCTTCGTAGACCTTGGAAAAACGACCGCCATCCTTCCCTATGAAGAACAGATCTCCCGCGAAAAATATCGTCAAGGAGAACGCATTAAAGCTTTCCTTTATCGCGTTGAAGACACACCGAGAGGAATCAACCTCCGCCTTTCCCGTACTCATCCGAAACTCATTGAAGAATTCTTTAAAATGGAAGCGCCAGAAGTCATGAGCGGAGTCGTTGAGATTAAAAATATCGCCCGCGAACCGGGTTCCCGAGCAAAGATTGCCGTATATTCAAATGACGAGCACATTGATCCGATCGGTTCCTGCGTCGGACAAAGAGGAGTTCGCGTTACCACGGTCATGAGCGAACTCGGGGGAGAAAAGATTGATATTATAGAATGGTCGGAAGATGCCAAAAAATTCATTTCCGATTCACTGGCTCCCGCCAAAATCCTCTCGGTAGAACTTCGCCCCGAAGAAAAACGCGCTTCAGTCGTCGTTACGGAAGACCAACTCTCTCTCGCTATCGGCAAAGGAGGCCAAAACGCGAGACTTGCCGCTAAATTGACCGGCTGGAAAATAGATATCCACTCCACGAAAGATACGGAAGAAAAAATAGAAGAAGATGAGGAAGAGATTGAAAAAGAAAAGGAAGTGAAAGAATTTGAAGAATCAACCGGAGAAACCCCGACAGAAGAAGTAATCACCGAAAAAGAGGTCGTGGAGGAAGTATTGAAAGGAGAAGTAGAATCCGCCTCCGCCGAAGCCGAAAAAGAAGAAGAGAAACCCAAGAAAACAAAGAAGAAAAAAGAAGAGAAAGAAGAAGCTGCTTCGGAAGAATAACAAAAGATAAAAATAAAGATAACTCCGCAATTGCGGAGTTATCTTTATTTTTAGGCAAATGAGAATAAATATCATCGTTTTCTCGCTTTGGGCCTTTTGCGAAATCTATCTTTTTGTTGACGTCAACAAAAAGATCTACCGATAAACTGGCATTTTTATTCAAATGTTTCGGTTCCGGGTACAACCCGGAACAACCGGCGACGTAGGGGTAAGGATATACCACGTTTTTCCTTGTTTTTTTCGTTAAAACATAGTATAGTTTGAAAATTATTCAATTACTAATAGTAAAGTCAATTTAACTTATGTCGGAGAATCAAATTTTGATGTACGCCCTTATCGCCGGCGTTGTCGCTCTCGTTTATGGAGCGTTCCTTATTTACAAGATCATGAAGCAGCCTGCGGGAAATTCCAAAATGCAGGAAATCGCTTCGGCTATTCAGGAAGGGGCCTCGGCTTACCTTTCTCGCCAATACCAGACCGTTGGAATGGTCGCGCTCGTTGTGGTCGCCATCATGGTTGCCACCGGTTTTTCCAATAATACGGTCTTCGCCTTTATTGTCGGCGCCGTATTCTCCGCTTTGGCCGGTTTTATCGGCATGAATGTTTCCGTTCGCGCGAATGTTCGCACCGCGGAAGCCGCAAAAAAGGGCATGGGTCCGGCTTTAACGCTCGCTTTTGAAGGAGGTACGGTTACCGGACTCTTCGTCGTCGGTCTCGGACTTCTCTCTGTCGCCGGTTTCTACTTTGCGACCAAAGATGTGAACGCTTTGATCGGACTCGGATTCGGAGCGTCTCTCATTTCTGTTTTTGCTCGTCTCGGAGGAGGAATTTTCACCAAAGGCGCTGACGTCGGTACCGACATGGTCGGAAAAATTGAAGCCGGAATTCCCGAAGACGATCCTCGCAACCCGGGAGTTATCGCCGATAACGTCGGAGACAACGTCGGAGATTGCGCCGGAATGGCCGCCGACCTCTTTGAAACCTACGCGGTTTCCGCTATCGCTATCATTTTGCTCGGAGGAGCCGTCTTCGCGAACTTCGGCAACGCGATTGTTTATCCTCTGGCAATCGGAGCCGTTTCCATTTTTACCACCATTATCGGTACCTGGTTCGCCCGCCTCGGCAAATCACAGAATATCATGGGCGCGCTCTATAAAAGCTTGATCGTTACCGGCGTTTTATCCGCAGCCGCTTTCTACCCGGTTACCACCACTCTTATGACCGGCAACGGAATTTATTCCGTTATGAATCTCTACTTCGCTTCCCTTATCGGACTCGTAGTTACCGGAGCGGTTGTTTTGATTACTGAATACTATACTGCCAGCAACTATTCCCCGGTCAAAAGCATTGCTGAAGCCAGCACCACCGGACACGGAACCAACATCATTAAAGGTTTGGCCGTAGGAATGCAGTCAACCGCCATGCCGATTCTCGTTATCGTCATCGCGATCTTGGTCGCTTTCAATCTTGCCGGTCTGTACGGTATCGCCCTCGCGGTCATGAGCATGCTTTCTCTCACGGGAATCGTCGTTGCCATTGACGCTTTCGGCCCGATTACCGACAACGCCGGAGGAATTGCCGAAATGTCAGGTTTGGATAAATCCGTCCGACATGTTACCGACGCGCTTGATGCCGTGGGAAACACCACCAAGGCCGTAACCAAAGGTTATGCCATCGCTTCCGCCGGACTTGCCGCTATGGTTTTGTTCGCCGCTTACACCGAAGCTTTGAGAGAAAGAAGCATTTCATCCGTCTTTGATCTTTCTGATCCGAAAGTACTCGTCGGTCTTTTGATCGGAGGACTTTTGCCTTACCTCTTCGCTTCCATCGCTATGTCAGCCGTCGGAAACGCCGCGAAAGCCGTCGTGGAAGAAGTTCGCCGACAGTTCCACGAGATTAAAGGCATTATGCAAGGAACCGCGAAACCGGAATACTCAAAATGCGTTGATATCGTCACCAAAGCCGCCATCAAAGAAATGATCGTACCCGCCCTGATTCCGGTTATCATTCCGATTCTCGTCGGAATCTTCCTCGGAGCCGCCGCTCTCGCCGGATTGCTCGTCGGAGCCATCATTACCGGACTCTTCGTCGGAATTTCCATGACCACCGGAGGCGCCGCTTGGGACAATTCCAAGAAGTATATTGAAGAAGGAAACTTCGGAGGCAAAGGTTCCGAAGCCCACAAAGCCGCCGTCACAGGAGACACCGTCGGAGATCCTTACAAAGATACCGCCGGCCCCGCCATCAACCCGATGATCAAGATCATCAACATCGTGGCGTTGCTTCTCGTTAAATTCTTGTAATTCCGAGAAAAACACAGGTTATCAACAACTCCTCATCGCGTGCGATGAGGAGTTTTGGTATATACTGTAAATAAGATTATTAGAAAATTTTTTCAAAAAAATGAAAAATATATCAAAATTTTTCGCTTTGGCTCTGATTACCCTCGCGGGAATACAGACTGCTTTTGCGCAAACAACCGAACCGAGTACTTCAAATACTCCGACGGAAGCCGTATCAAACGTCCGACAGCTCAGAGAAAGAACGCAGGCGGAAATAAAAACGATCAAAAATAAAGTTCAAGAAACAACTTCCGCAACAAGAGGAGAACTGAAAACAAAAATAGAAGGCATTCGCGAAGCGGCTTCTTCAACGAAGGGCGAAATAAAACAGCAAATGCAAACCGCCCGCCAAGAAATACAAAGTAAAAGAGACGAGCTCAGAAATACGATTGAAAACAGAAAAGTGGAACTTGCGAAACAGTGGGGCGCAAAAACAATAAAAAGGTTTGAGGAGGCAATTGCCCGTCTTGAAAAAATTACCGCCCGTATAGAGGCCCGAATCGCAAAAATGAAGGCGAATAAAATAGATACGACAACGGCCGACACATCTCTCGTAACAGCAAAACAAAAAATTACGGAGGCAAAAACCAGTCTTGAGGCCGCAAAGATGGCCATTGCCGAGATTGGAACTCAAGCGGCCGCAGCGACCGATGCCAATGCAGCAAAAAACATTGTGGGCCAAACGCTTCCGAAAATAAAAGAACAAGTTCGTGCGGTAAATGATTCATTAAAAGAAGCTCACCAAGCCCTTATCCAAACCATTACGGATCTAAAAGGAAAAGAAGGCGTTAAAAAAACTCCGGAGGCTCCGATAAGCGCGACGCCGTCCAATTAATTTCTTAACTACTTAAAACATCAATAAAATTATGGAAAATGAAAACGTTACCCCGATGCCGCAAGGAAACCCGATTGTTCCGCAAAAAGAAAGCAAACCGATGGGGGCTCTTATCGGCGCAATAATCGTTATCATCCTTCTTATTGCGGGAGGAATATACGTCTGGAGTACGAGAATCCAGCCGCAAATTACCGCACCGGAAAATGCACAAACGGTAGCAGACAACACCGCCGCGCTGGAGGAATCAGCGACCGCTCCCGACACGATGATAGACACGTTGACGAGTCAAAGTTCCTCCGATGAAGTAACTTCCATTGAGGCTGACCTCAACGCAACCGATTTGAATTCCATTGATAAAGAATTGCAATCCATATAGACCGGACAAAAATCAAACCCCGCGGAAGCAACATGCTTCCGCGGGGTTTTTGACAAATAGATAAAAAACCTCTATGCTTATGGGCATGAAAACTGAAATTAAAAAATTACCAAAGTCCCTGGTTGAAATTATGGGCACCATAGATGCGGAGGAGTTTGAAACTTTTCGAGGAAAAGCGCTTACCCACCTGGGTGAACACGCCGAACTTCCGGGGTTCAGAAAAGGCCATGTTCCGGAGAAAGTTATAGAAACTTCAGCGGGAGAAATGACCATTCTGGAGGAAATGGCGGAAATTGCCATTGAATCAAAATTCCCGGAGATTATCATGGTCAATAAAATTGACGCCATCGGCCATCCGACCATCAGCATCACCAAACTTGCCAAAGGAAATCCTTTTGAATTCAAAATCGTTGTTGCCGTTCTTCCGGAAATTGAACTTCCCGATTACAAAAAACTCGCCGCAAAATTCACTAAAGAACCGATTGAAACGGAAGTATCCGACGAAGAAGTAGAGAAAGTCGTTATGAATATCAGAAAACAGCGCGCGCCAAAAGTGGAGGGGGTTGAAGGAGAAAACGCGGAAGTTCAGGAAGTAAAAGACGCGGATCTGCCTCCGATAGATGAAGAATTTTTGAAATCTCTCGGTGATTTCAAAAGCGTTGACGATCTCAAAAAACTTCTGAAAGACAACATGGCCAAAGAGAAGGAACAGCAGGCGAAAGAAAAAAGGAGAATGGAGATTATCAAAGCCATCAGCGAAGAAACAAAAGCGGATCTCCCGGATGTTCTCGTCCAAAGCGAACAGAACAGAATGATCGCTCAATTCAAGCACGATGTCTCGCAAATGGGAATTAAATTTGAAGATTACCTGAAGCACCTGAAAAAAACAGAGGAAGACATGAGAAAAGAATGGGAGAAAGATGCCGAAGCTCGCGCAAAAACACAACTCATTATTGATAAAATCGCGGAAACGGAAAAACTCTCTCCAGAAAAAGACCTCGTCACCAAAGAAGTGGAACACATCATGGAACACTATACCGATGCCGACCAAGACCGAACGCGCTCGTATGTGGAAATGGTCATGACGAACGAAAAAGTTTTGGAATTTCTGGAAACACCCGTGAAAGAATAAAGGAAAAAGAAAAGCCCGACGCATAGCGTTCGGGCTTTTTTGTATCCTATTTCCTTTTTTCTTATTGCTTTTTGCTTTTTTGAAGCCACTTTTTCTTCGCGGTAGTTGAACTTGAAGAGGTTGGCGGGCCAACCTTGTGAAAACCGTAGAACATCGCTCCAAGGGCGATCAATAAACGAACAATTAACGGGCCGAATGGCATTATATTTTCTCCTCTGAAAGATGAGTTATTACGCTACGCATTCCCAACCGACGACGGGCGGACAACAAGACGATTCCGGGTTTTTGGAATACTCGCCGATGGCTCGCGCAACAATAACGGGAACCCTTCGGTCTAAAGAATGCGGAAGGATGTTGTCTTTTTTGGGACGTTTCACTATTCCGGCGATAGCATGAGCCACGCAAACGAGCATTTCTTCCGTGATCTTTGTGACATGATGATCCAACGCTCCGCGAAAAACTCCCGGGAACACCAAGCAGTTGTTGCATTGATTCGGAAACTGAGAACTTCCGGTTGCGACGATAAATGCTCCCGCGTCATGCGCTTTATCCGGCATAATTTCGGGGATAGGATTAGCCAACGCAAAAATGATCGGATTTTCATTCATGCTGCGAACCATTTCTGCAGAAAGAATGTCCGGTCCGGAAACTCCGATAAAAATATCAGAACCGCGAACCGCCTCGGCAAGTCCTTCGGTAACGTAAGAACGATTCGTTCTTTTTGAGATCAGATATTTTTCTCTGGTGTCGCCGTCTGATTTCAGATCAGCCCTTGATGCGTAAATCGCGCCTTTTCTGTCAACAACGATAAGGTGTTTGAAACCGTAAAAGAGAAGCAATTTTGCAATAGCAATACCGGCCGCGCCAGCCCCGTTGATAACGATTTTCGCTTTTTCTTTTTCAATGCCGCGCAAACGTATCGCATTGATAAGCCCGGCGAGAACGATCGTTGCTGTTCCCCACTGGTCATCGTGCATAACGGGAATATCCAATTCATCTCTCAGTCGCTGTTCTATTTCAAAACAACGCGGAGCCGAAATGTCTTCCAAATTGATACCGCCAAAAGTGGGAGCGATCTGTTTTACAAATTTTACGATATCGTCCACTTCATGAGCATTGATACAGAGAGGAAAAGCATCCACCCCTCCGAGCTGTTTGAAAATTACCGCTTTCCCCTCCATAACGGGCAACGCCGCTTCCGGGCCGAGATTGCCAAGTCCGAGAATCGCCGAACCGTCCGAAATGACCGCCACGGTATTCTTTTTTATCGTGAGAGTACGAGCAAGTTTTTTATCTTTCCCGATTGCCGAACATGCGGCGGCAACGCCGGGGGTGTACAGCAAAGAAAGATCGTTTGGGTTGCGAATTTTCTTTTTTAGTCCTGTTTCAATTTTTCCCCCGAGCTCCGCGTGAAGCGCGAGAGACTTTTCGGAAATTTTATCCATATGTCAAAGTCCTCTTTTTAGTTTAGTAAAGACTGGTCTTTCCAAAAATCAGCCGAGTCCGTTTTTAAAAATACCACCGTTCATATTTTTTGTCAAAAAACCCCGCCCTTTTTTCAAGGATGGGGTTGTCGTGACCATTTAATTTATGGACATATAAACGGAAAGCAGGTGCATACTATATAAATAGAATGCATGGATAATGCCGGCAAAACCGATAAGACCCAGCGGAATCGCCTTATAAAAGCCTTGTTCGGCTTCCACGATACAGGCCGCTATCAAGAAACCGACGGAAATGATTGCTAATAAAGCATACCAGATAACCATAAAATCTCCTTTCAAAAGAACTTATCTGTCGTAAATATACCTATTTTAGAAGCTATTGTCAACCAACCCTCACTGTGGTATACTTTTTCCGTTAGTAAACAATATCAAAAATCATGCTTATACCCACCGTTATTGAAAAATCCCAATTCGGCGAACGCGCCTACGACATTTATTCTCGCTTGCTTCGCGAACGTATCGTCTTTCTCGCCGGCCCGATTGATGACTACACGGCGAATATCGTTATCGCCCAGCTTCTTTTCCTTGAAGCGGAAGATCCGAAAAAAGATATTTCTCTCTATATCAACAGCCCCGGAGGTTCCGTCACCGCCGGTCTTGCCATTTATGACACCATGGAACACATTAAACCCGATGTCGCGACTATCTGCGTCGGTATCGCCGCTTCCATGGGAGCCGTACTTCTCTCTTCCGGCGCCAAAGGAAAACGTTTCGCTCTCCCGAATGCGGAAATCATGATTCATCAGGTCATGGGAGGCGCGGAAGGACAAGCTTCTGACATTGAGATTACCGCTCGTCATATTCTCAAAACCAAAGAAAACTTGAACCGAATCCTCGCCAAAAACACCAAAAAGACGACTGTTCAACTCACCAAAGACTCCGACCGCGACTATTACATGAGCGCGGAAGAAGCGAAAGACTACGGACTGGTGGATGCAGTCATGAAACCGAAGGTATAAAAAGAAATAAGAATTAAGCAATAAAAAAAAGGAACGATAATAATCGTTCCTTTTTTTTGTTGATCAAGCGATGATTACGCAAACGCTAAAAAGATATAGGTCGCATTCGTCACATTGATATTCGTTGCGGCCACTTGATTCACGATAAACCCTGAAGCGGTTGGATCAACAGAGTCATCATCGGTTACTTCTGCAGAGGTTGAGTTAATAGAGAGATGCGGATCATTGGCAGCAACTATTCCTCGCGCCGAATCAAACACATACCAATGCCCAGCATCGTCAGTACGTTTTATGAGAATAAATCTTGCCCCGGCAGAAAAACCGCAATCAATTATTTTTCCGGCAGTGCCATCACCAGTATAAGAACCAACTTTAGAAACGCCTGCTTTCGTCGCGAAAAGATAGGCGACATAACTGGAACCACTGTAATTTACTCTTGCGTTAGTACCAAAAGTAATCCCAGAAGAAGTCGGATAAGTACTATTCCAATAAGAACTGTCCGTATATTGTTTCGCGAAATCGTCCATTAGAATAAAATCAGTATTTGCCATTTGCGTTGAACCGACAACCCAATATTGCTGATACGGCGTCCGAATCTTTACAATCCAAAATTCCGGCGCAGCACCTAAATTATGTGTTTCTGTATGCGCACCTCCTGTTCCTGTATAGCAAATCTGATCAAACACCTCGGGGGCGCGTTTGAAGCACCAGTTGATAAAATTGTAAGTGCTTGCGTTTCCGATATTTCCAACACCGACACGGAATCCATCCATGGTGTCAAATCCAGAAATTCCGGCATTTGTTCCTTCAACGCCCGATGAATTTGTCCCACCAGTTATTAAGTAATTACCAGCACCACGAAGTCTATCCTCTGGACAAGTAAAAAAACTTTGGCTTCTATCGGAAGTGATCAATAAATCCAGAGCAAACCCCACTCCCGTTACCGTCCCAGCCGACCCTGTTCCCGTCCTTGCAATCGCATTATACACTTGTGTCCCGCTCGTCGGTGGTTTATTGGGACGGCGGATGGCCATATAAATATAAGTGTCACCGTTATTGTTTATGGTCGCCGCCCCATGCACGACATTAAATCCGGTGGACTTAACCGTAAAACCTTTTCCAAAACCGGCAACACTCCCTTCAGCCCCGGTTGAATCAGGTGAAAGCTCGGAGCCTACTCCATCCACTGATCTTAATCCTTCACGCAAATTATCATTAACAAACCAATCCCCTGTACCGGTAGTAGCTCGCTTAACCATGAGATACTGCGGTTCCCACCCAAGAGTTATGGTCGGTCCGCCCGGCTGAGCCCCATTCCCCGTATAACTCCCGCACTGTATCATTCCGTTCGTACTCGTATCATGTGCCCATGCATACACCACATACGTTCCGTTCGCAATCGTTCCTCCTATAAGCGAAAGCGTCGTGCCGGAAAGAGTTACGCTTCCGTCAGTCGTTTCGGCGGCGGTAGTATTGAGATACACCAGTTTTCCTGAGGTACAAGAACGATGATAGACAAACCAGCATCCGCGTCTGTTCTTCTTAATGCCACCATTCCTACTACGCTAAGAGAAGATAGATCAACGGTTGCGGTTACTCCGCCGGAGACCGTGACGGTTTGCACGTCAAAGAATTTGTTAGCTTTGCGGAATGTCCATGAGACGTATTTTTTGGTATTTACGTTTTGTCCCTGGCTATTGTAGCCTAGGTTATATCCCGATGAGGTGAAAGATAAAAGGTCTGAGGACGCGGTTTTGTATATAGAATTTGTGTATAACGCATTACCACCCCCACGTACTGTATCTACCAATTCATGGTCTCTTCCATCCAAATCACGCACTTTTCCCCACACCATCCCTCCCTTCCCAGCCAAGTCAATTCCATTCGTTATCGTCTGAGTACTCCCATTTCCCGTATACAGATACGTTGAAAAAACATCTTCCACATAGAGTCTCGGATTCGCGGCAAGCCAAGCAGCCGCCATTCTCATACGATCGGCTAACATATGACATGGAGATTATGAATCATGAGTATAGTATACCGTATCGGGGGGGTGAGAACAAAGTGGATAAATAGAAAGAATGAAGAAAAAGTGAAATCTTGTTTTATTTAAAATAAAGTTATATAATACAAATATGTCAAATGAATTTGAGTACAAAATTGAATACGAAGCAGACAAGGAAAGCGGTCAAATAACGGCAACCATTCCTGAACTAAACCATATTTCTTCTTTCGGAGATTCTTTTGCGGAGGCTGAGTCAAATGTGCGCGAAGCGGCGCTTGGTTATTTAGAGGTGCTTGTTAAGGAAAAAAAGGAAATTCCCCGTTCTGTTTTTCACACAGAAGGAACATATCTCAAAATCTTTGTTCCGCAAACGGTATAATTTCTTTTTAATATGCCGAAACTAGCACGATTATCTGCAAAAAAGTTGATACAAAAACTGAAACAGATCGGTTTTGTTGAAACGCATCAAAGAGGAAGTCATTTGTATCTGAAGAATGAGGAAAACACAAAAATTGTTACTATTCCGGTTCATGGCTCAAAAGATATACCCATAGGAACTCTCTACAACATCGTAGTAAAACAGGCTGGATTATCAATAGAGGAATTCAATAATTTATAAAAGGGTGAGTCAAAAAAGAAGACTCACTTTTTTTATAGCTCTTTTGCCCTCACGGTAGACTTTTCACCCCTCTTCTGCTATCATTACGGGTATCGTTATGAGTTAAATACCGTTGTCAAAGGATGATGGTTCCGGTTTCGTTCAAAGAAAACCCAAATTATCTTGATTATGCGCTCTCAAACACGAAAATATCTATCTTTATCTATATTTTTTAGGGAAACGCCTAACTGGTAGGGGTTTTTGCGTACAGCGAAACACCCAAAATGTCATTACAAATTTTATTGCTCGTGGTCATAACCTTAGCGGGAGTGGCTTTCGGGTACTATCTGCGTCTTCTGGTCTCCCTCGGGAAAAAGGGCTCCATGGAGATCCAGATCAAACAGATGCTCCTTTCCGCAAAGGAAGAGGCTCAAAAGATTACGGCGCAAGCGGAGAAAGAAGCCGCGCGAAAGGTTGAAGAAATAAAAAAAGAGGAGAAAGAGAAAAAAGAGATCCTCCAAAAAACGGAAGATCGGTTTATCAAAAAAGAAGAACTGTTGGACAAGCGCCAACAGGATATTGATCGCGAAGTTGAATCTCTCAAGCAAAAAGTCGTAGAGATCAAAAAGATACGCGAAGAATCCGAGGATCTTAAAAAAGGAGTGGAAAAAGATCTCGCACGCATCGCCAAGCTTTCTCAAGAGGAGGCGAAGGAAGAGCTCATGGTGAAAGTTGAAAAACAGAACGAAGAAGATATTCTCGTTCGCATGCAAAAACTGGAACATACCGGCAATGAAAAACTGGAAAGAAAAGCGAGAGAAATTCTCACGACCGCCATTCATCGCCTCGGAAATTCCGTCGCTTCGGATGTGCTGACCACTGCGGTCACTATTCCCTCCGACGAGATCAAAGGAAAAATAATCGGAAAAGAAGGACGAAACATTCGCGCGTTTGAAAGAGCCGCGGGCGTAGAGCTTATCGTTGACGATACTCCGGGCTCCATCACGATTTCCGCTTTTGATCCGGTACGAAGAAATATCGCCAAACTCGCCCTTGAAAACCTCATCGCCGACGGACGCATTCAGCCGGTTAAAATTGAGGAGATGGTGGAGAAGGCGAAGAATGAAATAAACAAGATCATAAAAGATCAGGGAGAAAAAGCCGTATACGAATGCGGGGTCTTCAATCTTGATCCGAGAATCGTTTCCATTTTGGGACGACTTCATTTCCGAACCAGCTACGGACAAAATGTTTTGCGGCACTCTGTTGAGATGGCGCATATTGCCGGAATGCTCGCCACAGAGCTCGGCGCGGATATCCAAATCGCCAAAGCCGGCGCACTTCTCCATGACATCGGAAAAGCGGTTGATCATGAAATTCAAGGAACGCACGTTGATATCGGAAGAAGAATTCTTCAGAAATTCGGAGCGAATGAAAAGATTATCAAGGCTATGGAAGCGCACCATGAGGAATATCCGTACGAGACGGTTGAATCTATTTTAGTGCAGGTTGCCGATGCCATTTCCGGAGGACGTCCGGGCGCTCGCCGCGATTCCGTTGAGAACTATATCAAGCGTCTTGAAGAATTGGAAAAGATCGCAACGTCTTTCGGGGGTGTGGAAAAAGCCTACGCTTTGCAAGCGGGACGAGAAATCAGAATCTTCGTTTACCCTGAAGCGGTAACCGATCTGGAGTCCAAAAAACTCGCCCGAGAAATTGCCATTCGCATTGAGAACGAGCTCAAATATCCGGGAGAAATTAAAGTGAACGTCATCAGAGAATCCAGAGTGATAGAATACGCGAGATAGAAAAACCTATAAAACTAGCCCTTTTCTGAAAAGAAAAGGGCTAGTTTTCGTTTTCCTCGTGACCGGACGGTGTCTCTGACCCCCGTCCATGATATTTAGAGAAAGCAATGAAATTTTCAAAAGCTAAAACGTTCCAGACGGGGTCAGAGACCCCGTCTGGAGATAACAATGAAATTGAAAATTATTTTACTATTGTGCCATTCCACGGCTCTATTGCATTAAAAGTTCTATAATATATAATAAATACAAGCATATTTGGTCGATCAACTTAATACAAAAATCGTAATGTATAAGTAGACGTCATTAAAAGTAAACGCATAATAACTATGAACAAACAAGATATAATTGAAGCGGTACACGGAGTTCTCGGAACCACAAAGAAACAGGCTGAGGACGTAGTGGAAACCGTAGTCTCCTCTATTATCGGAAGCCTCAAAAAAGGCGACGATGTCTCCATCGCCGGTCTCGGAATTTTCGCCGTAAAAGCCCGCAAGGCTCGCACCGCAAGAAACCCGAAAACAGGAGAATTGATCCAGGTTGCCGCCATGAAAGTTCCGAAATTCCGCGCAGCCAAGGCTCTCAAAGACGCAGTAAAATAGTTTTTACTTACCATCAAACAAAACTCCCTCCAATGGCCATTGGAGGGAGTTTTGTTTTTCACTAACTTTATAAAAATACTCGCTGAATTTTCGGGTTGATTCTTGTCACAATCTCATAGCTTGAGGTATCGGCATAAGCGGCGAATTCGTCGGCAGTAATTTCTTCTTTGTTCATTTTTCCGATAAGAACGACCTCATCGCCTATTTTTATATTTTTTATATCACTCACGTCAACCGTAATCATGTCCATAGAAACTCTACCGAGCACTCTTGCGCGCTTTCCTGCTACCAGCGCATGACCAATGGAAGAAAGAGATCTTGGAAATCCATGCCAGTAACCAATCGGACAAATGGCGATCCCTGTATCATGGGAAAAAGTTTCTGTGAAGTTGTAACCGATCCGATCACCTTTCGGAATTGTTTTCGTCTCCGCAACGACCGTTTTCCAAGAAAGTATCGGGGTCAGTTTTATTTTTTTCTCCAGCGCCCTCTCCACTTCCTTTGCCGGCCATAAACCAGACAAACCGATACCGATGCGAACCATATCAAAGTGATACTCCGGAAAAAGCAAAGCGCCTGATGTCGCGCTCGCGTGTTTTATAAAACGGAAACCAGCTTTTTCAAAAATATCCGTGGCTTGTTTGAATTCCATCGCTTGTTTGTCGGTATCAGCGGTAAAGCTCGGATTTTTCGCATTGGCAAAATGGGTATACATTCCTTCTACCGTAATGTGTTTATTCTTCAAAAGAATATCGGCGAGTTTTTTTACATCTTTCAGGAAGAATCCCTGCCGATGCATACCGCTATCAATTTTTATGTGAACCGTAATCGGTATTTTTTCTTTTACCAACAAAGAAAGTGCCTCAAAATTAGAAAGTGTAATGCTGATATTCTTTTCTGAAGCAATGTGGACATTTTCGTGAATAGTATAACCCAAAACCAAAATCGGTTTCACTATTCCCGCTTCCCGAAGCGCCAACCCCTCGGTAATAGAGTCCACTCCGAAAGCGTCAGCTCCGAACTGATCCTGCATTTTGGAAAAACCGATAAGTTCATTCCCGTAGGCATTGGATTTCACAACGGCCATCAGTTTCGTTTTCGGTTTCAGAATACTCCGAAAAACCTTATAGTTTTGAGCCGCCGCCCGCTTGTCTATTTCTATCCAGGTACGGAGTTTCACCGGTTGAGTTTTGTTATTCATTATAAATAGTATAACCGAAAAACAAAAAGAGGGTTACATTGACAAAACAACAAGAAATACACAAAAAATCCGCAGAAGCGGATGATTTTTTGTGCCCGGGAGAGGAATCTTTCGGCTTACTGCCGCAGTACCCTTTTCCTATTTGTTCACGGCGGCCTCGCCGTTCACAAATACAGGAGAAAGGCTTCAAGTCCTCCCGAAAGTGAAGCAGTTCACTTTCTTCCCGGGCACCATAAAAAAAGACCAAACGAAAAGGTCTTTTTTTATGGTGCCCGGGAGAGGACTTGAACCTCCATGTCTTGCGACATACGCACCTGAAGCGTACGCGTCTACCAATTTCGCCACCCGGGCTTGTTTTGCGGTGTTATTTGTATGTTATATCAAATATCACCGCAAAATACTACTTTTTCTTCCCAAACCACTTGCCGTATTTATTCGCAAATTTATCCAGATTCTCTTGCCCCCCTTCGTCGGGAAGTTTTGGTTCTGTTTTTTGAGCAACTGCCAATCTTTCTTCTGATTTAGCAACAAATTCCTCGTGGTTCGCACGTATAACCTCCGGTGTTTCACCTAAGACACTTTCCCACATACCAGTGATTTCATTCTCTGAAAAAAGTCCCTGTAAAACTCCGCGGAATACCTGTTCTTTTCTTGAATCATCCCATCTTTTTATCGGTCCGCCCGGGCGCATTTCATCTTCCTTCCACTGGTGAACCAATAAACTTAATTCGGTTAATGGCAAAGTGACGAGAACAATATCGTCAACATCTTCTCCTAAATGTTTTTTTGCTTCTGTTATCTGCCTATTTTTTCTTTCTTGAGCGCTTACTCTATTATCAATAGTCAATTGTATTCCAATATTTTCTTTATCTCTGGAACTTTCTGTCCCAACACCTCTTGTGTGGTGTGGAAGACGAAGAATAAAATCTATTTTCTGGTCAACGTCTCTCTGTACATCGACTTCTTCCATACGGATTTTGAGTTCATGGTCAATAATATTTTTTTGGAAAAAAGTTTTTACCAACTTCTCCGCGATAAAACCGGTTTTCTTTTCTTTATCAACATCTTCAAAAATGTTTCGGTAGGAAGTGTTTGTTGTTTTCTTTTTTACTCTTTCGGTTTCTATTATCTGTTCGTCGGCAAGCGCAAGGATTTTTCGGCGCGCTTCCGCGACAACAAAACGTTTTTTAATGTCTTTCGGGATGTCTTTCCCGAGAGTATAAGCGATTCCCCACTCTCCATCGGTCACCAACTCCCCGACAGTAGCTGGAGCTCGCTTGCCAGAAGGAAGCGCCACCATTGCGCGATGACCCGCCTTATTCCACTCAACAGATCGCGGCTCGCCTTCTGTAAAGCCGGAAACAGCCTCTCCTTTTTCAAGCGCTTGGATCTTTTCATGAAGTTCCTCCATTACTTTGTGTTTTTTCATCTGTAAGGAAACGACCTCTTTACTGGTTTCCCGGCTCCAGATGTCATCGCGAACATACTCTTTTTCCATTCTTTCCATCTCTTTCAAAATACTCTCTTTTTCAGTATCGGTTTCAGCTGTTTTATATTTTTTAATTTCTTCGTTTGTTTGTAAAAGCGATTCTTCAAAGTTTTCTTTCATATGAACCAGTATAACAAAAAGACCCGCAACAAACAAAAACCAGTCAAAGTTCGCATATGCGAACTTTGACTGGTTTTTGTTTGGTCGGGCTGCCGGGAATCGAACCCGGTCTATATCCACCCCATGGACACGTACTACCGGTATACTACAGCCCGCCTCCACTGAAGCTATGGCGGGCGAAGCCCGCTTTCTCTTTGTTTTATACTCTATCAGAAATTTCGTTTTTTGGAAACTAAAATTTTATTCCCAAATCTCGTGAGATTTTCTTACAAAGAAAATCGTTTATTTCTGCATGCCGTGGTACAGTAGAAGATTTTCTTGTCATTTTATTGAAAAATAAGCTATGTTTCGCTCCTTCTCTTTCTAAAGTACAGTTATTTTCTTTCAAAAACTTTATGAAATCAACTCGTTTCATGCTAAACCAAGATGGCAATTTGCTCTTTCCTTACCTTTTCATTTTTCTTCGGTTGATTGGCATATCTATTCGCTTCAATAGTAAGAAGAATGGCATCTTTCAGGTTTTCTCGAGCCTCAGTCAATGTTTTCCCTTGGGTATTTATTCCGGAAATCTCCTCTATCCATGCGGAATACCATCTTCCTGTTTTTTTATATACAGCCGTAAAATTATTTTTCATACACCAATAGTAGCATAAGATTTGCAAAAAGTCATACGTTTTGGTATATTATCCAAGTACTCAACTTTGCAAAGCGGGCTTCGCCCGCCATAGCTTCAACGGAGGCGGGTATAATTTAATGGTAGAATGGCACTCTTCCAAAGTGCATACCGGAGTTCGATTCTCCGTACCCGCACAGAAAAACAAAAAACCGATGAAAACATCGGTTTTTTGTTTGTTATACCATTTCTAAAAAACTATTTTACTTCTACTAACCGAAATCGCTACCCAAGGTCTGACCTAATTTTTAAGGAGTGGAGCGACTATAAAAATGGAAATACTCTTGTGGTGCTCCTTTCCCTGTCGTTACGCTTCGCTGCACTCCTCCTTAAGGAAAGACCTTTGTCCGCGATTTCTTAAGCATTAATGAGTTTTTTAGAAATGATATTATTTTTGTGAAACTAATCCTCCAGGTCTTTTTTCATTGATTCAAACTCTTTCTTGTCAATTTCTCCTTTAGCGTACCGTTCTTTCAAAATATCCATGGCTGAATTTCCATGAAACCCTCCCATACCCATATGCCCACAATGCCGTCCGTGGCACATTCCGAATCGTTTCACAAGAAAGACAACGAATGAAATAACCGCGACCCAACAAAGAATGGCAATAATCATTCCAAATCCATTGAAACGAGGTTCATAACCATAATCATAATATCCCATCATATATTTATAGGTTTAATTTAATAATTTATTTATTATCTCTCTTCTATTATAAGTCTCGGAAACTTTTCTTTCAATCCGGAAACGATGCGCGAAACATTCAATTTCTTGCTTTCATCCAAATTCTTTTCCAAAGTTTTCCCATACCGTATATTTTGCAGAAAATAGGTTTCACCCGGCAATAAATATCCCGCCATCGTGAAAAAGTCTTCTTCACTGTGGCACCCGGGAAAAACAGTGGTACGAAACTCGTGGGGCAGGCCGGAATTCTGGATAAGCGAGAAAGTTTTTTTCACATCGTCTATCATCCCCTCTTTTTTTGACCTTCCAATCAGATTATATTTCTCCCATGAATGTTTCATATCCATGGCGAAGTAGTCTACGATCTTTTCTTTGAGAAACCTTTCCACGATTTCGGGGGAAGTTCCATTCGTATCCAGTTTCACCACCATGCCGATATCGCGAACTTTTTTGATAAAATCACCCAAGTCTTTATGGATAGTCGGTTCTCCGCCGGTGATTACCAATCCGTCTATCATTTTCTTCTTTTTTCTCAAGTAATCCAAAACCTCTTCCTCTGAGATATTTTCCGTATCCTGATCGACGTAAATAAGTTCGGGGTTATGACAAAACGGGCATAAAAAAGTGCATCCGCGCGTAAATATCATCGCGGCGGTTTTTTCCGGATAATCCAGAAGCGTTAATTTTTGAAATCCTCCGATAAGCATAAGAACAGTATACCCGAATAACGGATTTTCTTTTATTGACAAAACATATTTTATGATATAAAGTAGTGAACGGACTTTACCAACAGGAGAAAGCAGTGCCAAAAAAAATACCGTACCTTACTCTGGAACAATATCGTACCCTTTACGAAAGTTTCCTGACAGACGAATCAGAAGATCTTATGTCATCAGAAACAATTCTTGGGGATAGTCATTACGAATCCCCCGTGAAAGTGGTCTTTACACAGGTTCTTTTGATTCATATGCGTGTTTCAGGAGCGGTTCCCGTCAAAGATCCTCCAAGATGTATCTGTTGTGAATCATGTGAACCAATCACCGTAAAAAGTAATGACAATAGATATCCGTCTGTAAGTGTTTTTCTTAAAAAAGTACTTGATCAAGGCGGTTGGTTTGAAGAAAAAGATCTTGAACACACAACACAAGAACAGCAGTTTCACACCGCGAACGTAGCTATATTTTTAGCGAACCTCTTGCTCTAGAAAAAACAAAACCGCCCCGACAAATGTCAGGGCGGTTATTTTTTATAATAGTCGTTAAAACTGAAACCTAACGCCTAAAAGCTTTATTACTTGACCATTTCGGCTTTCTTACCTTTTACCGCTTTTGGCAAACAATCTTCTGTTTTATGCGTTACCATCGGAGGAATATACTCTTTTCTTTCTGCATATTCGCTTTTCTTTCCATGATTCCATTGTGAAACCGGACGATGATATCCCATGATGCGCGACCAAACCTCGCATTCGGCGTCACAGGTCGGACATTTCGGCACTTCACCATTCAGATAACCGTGAGTCGGGCAAACAGAGAATGTCGGAGTAAGCGTAAAGTACGGCAAACGATAATTTTCGGCGACTTTTTTCACAAAATTTCTTGCCGTCTTCCAATCACGAAGCCTTTCTCCCAAGAACAGATGAAGAACCGTACCTCCGGTATATTTGGTCTGCAATTCATCTTGGTGATCCAACGCATCAAGAGGGTTATCGGTGTGTCCGACATGAAGATGTGAAGAGTTGGTGTAATACGGCGCTTCTCTCGTTCCCGCTTGAAGAATTCCGGGAAAACGCTTCTGATCTTCTTTTGCGAAACGATAAGTGGTTCCTTCTGCCGGCGTTGCTTCAAGGTTGTACATATTTCCCGTTTCCTCTTGGTAGTCGGCAAGACGGTCGCGCATAAAATTCAAAATTTCAAGAGCGAATTCTCTTCCCTCTTTGGATGAAATGTCTATATCTTTCCCAAGAAAATTTCGTACCGCTTCATTCATTCCATTCAAACCGATGGTGCTGAAATGCGCGTGCAAACTCGGCAAATATCTTTTTGTATATGGCAACAATCCTCTTTCTATATTATCGCCTACCACTTTTCTTTTCAGTTCCAAAGAATTTTTTGCCAGATCCATGAGTTTTCCAAGACGAGCGAAGAATTGTTCTTTTGTGTCGGAAATATAGCCGATTCTCGGAAGATTGACGGTAACAACGCCGATAGAGCCGGTCATTTCGGCAGAACCGAAGAGACCTCCTCCTCTGGCGCGAAGCTCGCGAAGATCCAACTGGAGACGGCAGCACATACTGCGTACATCGCTTGGTTTTAAAGATGAGTTCAAAAAGTTTTGGAAATACGGGGTGCCGAACTTTGCCGCCATTTCAAACAAAGCCTGCGCATTTTCATTGTCCCAGTCAAAATCCCTGGTAATGTTGTAGGTCGGAATCGGAAAAGTAAAGACGCGTCCGTTTCTGTCGCCGGAAGTCATTACTTCAATAAAGGCCTTGTTGACCATATCCATTTCTTTCTGGCAGTCTCCATAGGTAAAATTCATGATCTCTCCGCCGATAATCGGCTGTTTTTTCTTCATATCTTCCGGACAAACCCAATCAAGCGTAATGTTGGTGAAAGGGGTCTGTGTTCCCCACCGTGACGGAACGTTCAGATTAAAGACGAATTGCTGTACTGATTGTTTTACTTCTTTGTAATTCAAATTGTCTTTTCTTACAAACGGGGCCATATAGGTGTCAAAAGAAGAAAATGCCTGCGCGCCAGCCCACTCATTCTGAAGCGTTCCCAAGAAATTCACCATCTGCGCCACAACCGTCTCCAAATGTTTCGGCGGATCGGATTCAACTTTTCCCGGCACACCGTTAAAGCCTTCTTCTATAAGAGCCCGCAGGCTCCAGCCGGCGCAATAACCGGAAAACATATCAAGGTCATGGATATGAATGTCTCCTTCTCGGTGCGCTTCGCCGATTTCTCTCGGATAAACAGAAGAAAGCCAGTAATTGGCAATTATTTTCCCGGAAGCGTTCAAAATCATTCCGCCAAGCGAGTATCCTTGATTGGCATTCGCATTGACTCTCCAGTCGGCTTTATTTAAGTACTCGGTTATGGTTTTTTCTACTTCAATAAATGTTTTTTCCGTATCTCTCTCTCGAGCGCGAGAATCCCGATAAGTAATATAGGCGCGAGCGGTCTTGTAAAATCCCGCGTTCATGATAGCGAACTCAATCACGTCCTGTATCTCCTCAATCGGGAGCTCTTCTTTTCTGGATTTGCTTAAAAATTGAGAAACTCCTTCCGCAATAGCGCGCGCTTTTTTTTCTCCAAAATCATTCGTCGCAATACCCGCTTTCAATATCGCCTGAAATATCTTTTCACTGTCAAACACAACTTTTTCACCGTTTCTTTTTACGACAAAAAGCGATTTTGTTTTTGGTTGCATAATTTCCTTCAAAAACTAATAATTTTTTACTCTTTTCGCTAAATAATACAACTCGCTACACAGCTCCGGGTCACCAAAAAACCCGCCATGCTTACGATTCTCGTTCTACAGAGTATCTGCGGGATGTATTTGTTTTGTATAGTACCCCTTCCTTCTATGTTTTTATTATACTCTCTTTGTTTTAAAAACAGGGTGTGCATAACAAAATCCAACATAACAACAATAAAAAAACAAGACCCGAAAGACCGGATCTTGTTTTTCAGACTAAATAAACGAGGATTTAGCGTCCAAGAGCACCCCTTATTATCCCATTGATGGCCTGATTCGCTATTTGGGAACCTACTCCCACCGCAATCTCTTGCTGTCTCATTTTATTCTGCATCTCTATTTCCTGCGCCCTCATTTGCGTATTCTGCTGAGTTGTTTGGGCTCTCATTTGAGCATTGGAAACATTAAGCTGATACCGTTGCTCTATTTGCTGTCTTATTCTATATACCTGATTGGCGATACTTTTTTCCTGTTCCGGTGTTCCTTTATACTTTTCTGACGACTGAGCCCGCAAAATGGCATCATCCAGTTGACTGTATTCCCGTTGGCGTTGCTGCTCTGCCCTTTGCGTATCCGCTTGATACTGCAAACGAGCTCTCTGGTCTCCATACATTGCATTATACTGCAATCGCTCTTGACCCGCCTGTTGAGAATACGCGTATCGCGACGCCCCCTCGGTACCGGAATAAATCATTTGCCCGAAAGTATCATCCGCCATGGCCGGGTTATTCCCCATTTCATACGCAACGACGCCTATCATTGCCAGTTTTGCCACTTTCGGATACTTTACCAGATATTCTTTCATCGCTTCTACCGCTCGGGTAAAAATAGAGGTATCTTTTTTTTCTTCCAGTTTTTTAATTTCCTCTCTGTTTTCCGTTTCGGTCATCTCAAAAATCTCGGAAACTTGCGCTTCTTCCTCTTCAATACTTGTTTCTTCGTATTGCTTAACCATGGCCGTTGCCAGCGCTTCAATCTCCTCATTGCTCATATTCTTGCGAAGAGCCTGATTTTCCAAGGTATCTCCTATCATGTTTGAGTAAGAGATATGGGTCTGTATCATTTCTTTCTTCTCTGCCGTATTGTTTTCGCTGATTTGAGGCATTTCATTCGGATTCAGATATGATTCAGCCGGAAGATCATACCCCTTCCCTTTTTCTTCCTCTTTATTTGTTTCTTCTGCTCCAGGAAATTTTTCCATAAAATTAAATAGTTAACGGTTGTTCCTCCTCGGCTGCGACCATCGCCTCTTCAAGTTCTTTTTTGTCTTTTTCTATCGCTTTTTGGATCGCAATGGGATCGTTTTGTGATTCCATCCATTGACGGGTTTTCTGAATAAGCGTAGCGACATCCGCCGGTTCTTTTTCCAGCGTCCACACGAATATCTCCAACGCATCAAAAGAAAGGCGTGGTACGCGTTCATGGAGCAGAGCCTTGTCTTCCGCGGAAATATCCAATCCATCTATTACTCTTTTCGCTGTTTCAAGCGTTTCTTTGTAAGTATTCATATTTGTTATAATACCATACGCAAATTTCTTTTTGCAAACTTCCGTTAAAAATAACCCCCGGAAAATTCCGGGGGTTGTATAAAACTATTTCTTCTTATTCTGGTTGAATTCCAAGTAGTATTCCATAAGGAACTGACCGCAACTGCTACCAACGTCCCGTCCGGGCGGAATATAGAACTCTGTAACGATACCCCGTTTAGCAAGTTCTTCGCGAAAGAAAGCCACACGCATGGATTCTTTCAATTCAAGCGAAGGTTTTTCGTTGTAAATCAGAAACTTTATCGGAATGTCTCTTCCTTCAAAAAGAGCCATAAGACCAAAAAGATCTTCATCTCTATCGTTCACGCCGTCTATCATCGCATAGTGAATCTCAGCGGAATTTCCCGTTTCTTTGCGAAATTGTTCTAAAAGCTCCACGCTTTCCTTTATACCGGAAGCAGAGGGCATAATCTCTTTTCTTTTTTCATCAAACGGCGAATGGAGTGATAAATGCAGTTTAACGGCAAGACTGTTTTTTTGTACTTCTTCTGTAAGATGAACAAGGAGCGAGGGTTTTGGTACGAGGGTCGCGATAGCAAAACGAACAACGTTATATTCCTTTGCATACTTTTCGCGTATCTTTTTTGCCGCAGAAATAACGTTTTTCAGATTCAACAACGGTTCTCCGCACCCCATAAACGAAATAAGGAGCACTTTATTGCGTTTTTCATGAGAAAGTAAACCGAGGCTTTCTGTAACGTGATCTATCGGGCCGATTATTTCTTCCAGACGAAGATTCCTTACTTTAAGCTTATAGTCAGACAAAAAACAAAATTTGCAGCCAAGATTACACGAGGTCTGCGTCGGCGCACAAATAATATCTTTGCCGTCGTTTTTGTTAATATAGCTGAATTCAATTATTTCCGGCGCACGGAAAATAAATTTTACCGTCGCATCTTCTTGAGACCGCACCTCTTTAAAAAACTGAGGATTTTGCTGTTTTTCCATATATTTCTCCTTTTTTGCGAGAATGTTGATTTTCAAAAAACAAAATTCCGCGGACAGTGCCGCGGAGTGACACCGCTGATAATAGCAAACCAGACACGTATAGTCAAATTATTTTTACGTGATTTTTTATTTGATTTGTGCTAGAGTATTGGATATCGGGGCGTAGTATACCGGCAGTACGTCTGCTTTGGGAGCAGATAGACCGAGTTCGATTCTCGGCGCCCCGACTAAAATAAAAAACAGATTTTATACAGGACTCCCTCTTGTGTAAAAATTTTTAGAGTATTATATCCTCAAGGTATTCAACCATAGCAATCTTCCCTTTTTCATCAAGACGAACCGTAACGGCGTCAAATTGCCAGTCGTCTTCTTCTGTCATGCGTTTTTCTTCCAGATACGACAAGATAGCCTTTTTTAATCGTTTCAGTTTCCATGGGTGCAAATTATCCTCTGGGCGATACCCATTGCCACTGGTTTCATCTCCGTTTAAAATTTCTTTGATAGCATAAGACTTTTCCGGAGGTGAAAACTTTTCTAAAATAACTTCCCCGCTCTTTCTAAAAAAGCCGATGTTTGTTTCACAAGAAACAGACGATGTTTTTTCTCGTAATTTTACCGTCTTTACTTCTATAAAATGAATCTTCCCTTTTTTGCGAACAATAATATCAATTTCTCCCCAGGGTTTTCGGTAGTTCGTCCCCGCAATTTCAAATCCTCTAGATTTCAAGAAAAGTCCCGCAATTTTCTCTCCAATATCCCCGGTTTCTTGTTTTTCTGTCTTTGGCATAAAAAGATAATACCCCTTTTAAAGGAAATCCACAAAACAACGTTTCATGTGAAACGTTGTTTTGTTTCCTTTATATTTTCTTATTTTTTCCTTGACGACCTAAACAAATAACGTTATTTTAAGCCACATTTATTGACAAAAGGTCAAAAAAAGAATGCTTGCTGATGATTAAAAAAGGTGTCCTTTATACACATGTACACAGAGTTATCCACAGTTTTACATATTTATGGGAATAAAAAATGCCTCATAAGAGGCATGTAAAAGTCATAATGAATGAGTATTTATCCGACGATCTGAAGTATTTTGTATTTTCCGCGCGTGCAAATTTGCCCATTATCAATGAAATGCGTTACTTCAAAGATATTGATAATAGCGCGAGGGTCTTCCGAAACCACTCCATCTTCTCGTTTTTCGTGCAATGGAAACTTTCCCAAAAGCCAATAATTGCGTTGTCCTGACACAAGAAACCCATATTCTCGATCTTCTTTCATGTTTTCCGGGATACATTCGTCAAACTTTCGTTTATCCATCACAAACTCGCGCATATTGTGCAAAATAAGAGCGGATTCAAACTCGGTTTTAATTTCCATATTCATAGTATACACAAAAAAGTTTGCAAAAACAAAGCAAGAATGCAAAGAAAATACCGCCATTTTAGGCGGTATTTTCTCCTTGTGCGGGTAGAGAGAATCGAACTCTCGCCTTAACATTGGCAATGTCATATTCTACCACTAAACTATACCCGCGATGTAGCCATTATACGAAAAATAAAAGTTTTTTCAATAGAAAAAATATCTATATATCTCCTGTGCGCCCGCCAGGACTCGAACCTGGACTGTCAGTTTCGAAGACTGAAGTGATATCCGTTTCACTACGGGCGCTTATAACCGTATACTACACTAAAATTCGCAAAATATCAAAAATTTGTTACAATTACGTTTATGAAAGACTTGCAAAGCCATATTCCATCATATGTTACACGTGTAACAGAAACTCTTCAAGACGCCGGTTTTGAAGCTTATTTGGTCGGCGGCTGCGTAAGAGACCTTATCTTAGGGAGAGAACCGAAAGACTGGGATGTTACCACAAATGCCGTTCCGGAAGAAATAATCGGCCTTTTTGAAAAAACCTTCTACGAGAATACGTTTGGAACGGTGGGGGTAGTGGTGGACACAAACGTTCCGGATGGGGTTACAAACCCCATCCGGCAGAGTGTTGCACATGAAACATCAGATGATGGTGACGAAAATGTTACATGTGAAACAAAGGAAAGTATGAAAACCATTGGTTTTCATCCGCCTGTCACTGGACAGGCCCCTACACCCCAGCGACCCGCGGGAGCGATCAATCAGATAGTTACACATGAAACAGTCATCATAGAAGTTACCCCTTACCGTATGGAGTCCGAATATAGCGATAAACGGCATCCAAATGAGGTAACTTTCAGTAAAAAACTGGAAGATGACCTCAAACGCCGTGATTTTACGATAAATGCGCTGGCATACAACCCAAAAGAGAGGGTTATTATTGATCTTTATAAAGGACAAGAGGATATAAAGGACAAAATAGTCAGAGCCATAGGGAATCCTGAAGACCGTTTCAATGAAGACGCGCTCCGTCTGCTTCGTGCCGCTCGTTTTGCTACGGAATTGGGTTTTACCATAGAAAAAGAGACGGAAGATGCCATAAAAAGGCTTTCCGATAACCTAAAACATGTTTCATACGAAAGAATACGTGACGAATTCACAAAAATGATTATGTCGGATAATGCCATGGAGGGTATTATCCTGACCCATCAACTCAACTTGCTTCGTTTTATAGCTCCGGAATTGGAAAATGGTATCGGGGTGGAACAAAATGGCAGTCATATCTATACCGTCTGGGAGCATAATATCCGAGCGCTTGATCATTCTGCTAGAAACCACTGGCCTCTCCACATTCGTTTAGGGGCCCTTTTCCATGATATTGCCAAACCGGATACCCGCAGATGGTCAAAAGAGAAGGATAATTGGACGTTTTACGGCCATGACGTTGTCGGAGGAAGGGTTTCCAAGAAGGTAATGGAACGTCTCAGGTTTCCCGTGAAACTTACGGATAGTGTTTCATCACTGGTAAGGTACCATCTTTTCTTCTCGGATGTGGAAAAAATAACGCTTTCTGCCGTAAGAAGGATTGTAGCGAATGTCGGAGCGGAAAACGTCTGGGATCTTATGAAAATAAGGGCCTGTGACCGTATCGGGATGGGAAGACCGGTTGAAAAGCCTTATCGCTTGCGAAAATACGAGGCAATGATAGACGAGGCTATGAGGGCCCCGGTATCTGTTGGGATGCTCAAAATAGACGGAACGAGGATTATGGAGGTTACACATGAAACACCGGGACCAAAACTTGGACTTATCCTGCACGCGCTTTTGGAAGAAGTTTTGGAAGATCCAAATCTCAATACCGCGGAATATCTTGAGAAACGCACATTAGAACTTATAAAACTCCCGGAATCAGAGCTCAAAAAGCTTGGTGAAGAGGGAAAAGAAGCCAAAGCAGAAGCCGAACAACAAGAACTTACCGAAATACGCAAGAAACACGGGGTAAAATAAGATTTTACTTGTCTTGACTATGGTGAAAAAATAAAATATGATATTATCATAGTATAATATCATACATTATTATGAGTACACTTTCTGTTCCATTAAACCAAACACTTGAAGAGTTTATTGATTCCTTTATAAAAAGAGGGAAGGCTTCAAATAAAGCCGAAGTGGTGAGGCAGGCGCTTCACCTTCTTGCAGAAGATGAAGCTATTGGCGACATCCTTAAAGCGCAACAAGAAATTCGCGCAGGGAAGGCAATACGCGGAGATATAAGAGATATTGCTCGGCAATTAGGATAACCCTCTTTTTTCTATGGAATTAGATATTGCTTATGCCCCCATATTCATCCGTCAGTGGAAATCGCTTCCGACACCGCTTCAAGATGAGACTATTGAAAAAATTGAACTTTTTAAGAACCAAGAAAATCATAAACTGTTAAAAGTTCATAAACTTAGCGGGCAATTATCCGGTTTTTATAGTTTTTCCGTAAATTACAAATTCCGAATCATTTTTGAATACGGGGAAGGAAATACGGTATTTTTATTAAAAATAGGTTCGCACGAAATCTATCAATAATAAAATATCTTCTTTCTTGTTTAAAAAAACGCGGCTATTTGGCCGCGTTTTTGTATTTTAGTCTTGTTTTTGCATCCTGTTGAAGAAAATTTCTTCAACAGAATAATTATCCAGCAACCCAAGCGTGTACTCAGTGGGAATAATTTCCGTACATGGTCCCTCTTTTCCTTCTTGAGGTATTCGCATAATCAGACTCTTTTGAAACAACCGGGAGAGGGAACTTTGAACACTTTCAGCGCTTTCACCTTGCGTCATATTAAAATAGGTAATAAGCACTTTTTCGTTTGAACTTCTTCCAAAGTTTATATAGAACAGATTGATTCGTTTCAGAAGATCTATAGCAAGTTGCATAATAGTTCCTTTTGACAATAAAAATAACAGTGTTTCCAGAGTAAACACTACTTGATGCGACACAATAAGTCAAAAAACAGTGTTTCAGAATTAAATTTACCACCAAAATAAAGAGCGAGGATTTTCCGATGACCCTCCTTCGCGTTAAATTTCAGAAAAAATCGCGAAGCTGTACAAAAGTACTGCTCCACGATTTTTTCTGAAATTTAACGCGAAGATCGCGGAAAAGACCGCTCTGTTAGCACTCATTATAAAGAAAGGGCCGCATGTGCGGCCCTTGGGGTATATTCTATTTTTCTTGTGCGAGGAAAGAACAAATGTGACTAACTATGATAATGTTTTTATAGATGTTTACCTTTGTTGAGGCGATGGAACAAATATGTTCCCTTGGTTATCTATTTATTGAATCACTATCTGATTATTATTATACTTTCTTGTCCTTTATATGCAAGTCCTTTATTGTGGATAACTGTGGATAACTAAATTTCCTTAAAGGACACGCCAAACTACGGCTCTAATGAAAGCGAAATTGGGCAGTGATCAGAACCGAGAATATCGGATAAAATATGTGTTGACTTTATTTTCGGTAAAAGATTATTGCTGACGAAAAAATAATCTATTCTCCAACCGACATTTCTGTCGCGCGCGCGGCTCTTCCTATCCCAAAAAGTATAGGCGTCTTTTTTATTCGGATGTTCGTTGCGAAACGTATCCGTGTAGCCATGAGAAACAACTTCATCAATCCACGCGCGTTCTTCAGGAAGAAAACCGGTATTGTCTTCATTTTGTTTCGGCCGAGCAAGATCTATTTCTTCATGCGCGGTATTAACATCTCCGCAAAAAATAACTTTATGTCCGTTCTTTTTTAAACGATCAACAAAAGAGAGGAACGCATCATAAAAGCCCATTTTATACTTTAATCGCTCTTCTCCGCCTCCTCCGTTAGGGAAATATACGTTTAAGAGTACGAATTCGGGGTAATAAGCGACGAGTACACGGCCCTCTTTGTCAAACTCCGGGTTACCAATACTATATTCCACCTTTTTCGGTTCTTCTTTTGTGTAAATTGCCACGCCGCTATAACCCTTTTTTGTTTCCGGCGAAGCAAAATACGAGAAATATCCCGGTATTTTAGCAATTTCTTCCGGAAGCTGTTCTTCTATCGCTTTTGTTTCTTGCAAACAAAGAATATCCGGTTTGGTTTGCTCCACAAAAGGGAGAAAAAGTTTTTTATCGTGAGTAGAACGAATCCCGTTGATGTTCCAAGAAATGATTTTCATATAGTAAGAATAATAGAGAGAAGAGGATTGAGCAAGGTGCAAAAAATCCCGCACGGTTTTGTGCGGGAGGTATTATAAGATTCTTCTCTCTATTCAGATAAAATGTCTTTAAGTTTGCTTATTTCTGAAATAAGCAAGCTTTCTAACAAAATCATTTTCTCTTCCATGCGCGGTGGGGATATCCGGATCAGTGTTTTTGCAAGATCGTAAAAATAAGTCTCGGTTTCGCGCAAATATCTTTTTTGTCTCTCAATATCAAGTTTTTTCAAGGTGCGGAGATTATGCAAACGATCGCAAACCTTAATCAAAACGACTTGCCAAATACCAGATTCCGATATTTTACCGATATATTTAGGAAATTCTTCCTTATTGTGTTCTTTTTCTCTCGTTAAAAAAGAAAGCCAAAGTGCAATATCTTTTCCAAAGATTTTCCCGGTCAAACATGGGGTTAAAAGCCATGTATCTTCCCAAACGTCATGAAGGAGCGCGGCAACAATAAGTTTCCAGTTATTAACAATACCAAGTTCGTCGGCAATGATTTTAACTACCGCGCGAGGGTGTTCAACATACCGGCAACCATCGGAACGATACTGTTCTTTATGAGCGTATTTTGCAAATCTATAAGCATCATAGATGCGTTCCATCCCAAAGGCGCTCAAAAATGGGGTGAATCTTTCTAAAAAAAGCTCGCGATTCGTAACTTTTTTGTTTAAAAGATTTTCTTTTTCTATACTTTCGTTTTTAAGAGGGCACCAAACGGGGACATCCGACTCCTTTTTGGCGCGATAAGGACGACAACCGACGGTAATATAAGGTTCTCGGTAACAGTTACCCCGATAAGGATCGGGAGAAAGAGTGCAACGAATTTTTATATCATCATCACAGAACCAGTCATTGGGATCCGGGTCAGGTTCTATATTATGATGCGGGCATTGTATGCATTTTTGAATATCTTTTTTGATTTCAATCATGGTTTTTCCTCTTGTTCTCTGTCAATGAAGCTCTGTTTTTACCATACCCATATAGTTTATTTATGTCAAGAAAAACGCCCCGAATCGGGGCGTTTTGCGAAATTTTACAATTCCGTGTGGATAGTCGGCGTTTCTATGCCGAGTTTTTGACGCAGAATCTTAAGGTCTTCTTCCGCAGCAGATAACTCTTTTTCTTTAGCGTCCAATTCATCAAGAAGGGCGTCTTGAATTACGGTACTTGCGGCAAATTCTTGAAACTTTTCCATTATGGAAATCTCACCCAAGATTTCCGCTCTGTGGGCGACCAGTTTTTCAAATCGGTGCAAATCCAATACTTTTTGTTCTTCTTCGGTAACTTCAACGAATGGCATTTTTCTCTCCTTATGGGACAATTCCAAGGCTCAATGTAAACCATTTTCTTTTTTCTGTCAACTTTGTTTTCTTTTTCAAACATTGATATAGTGTTTGCATTATTCATTATAAAAATAGCGGTGATCGGCGGATGTTAGCATTGAAATATGAGTTTTTCTGTTTCAGTACTAGAATCTGACGACCACGCCGTAAAAATATGCAAAGCAAAGAATACTCCGTAGAAATAGGGGGGAAACCGTTGGTTGCTCAATTTACTGATCTTGCCGACCAGACGAATGGTTCGGTTATTGTGAGATATAACGATACCGTCGTACTTGCAACGGCCGTTATTGGCGGCGATGAAAGGGAAGGTATTGATTACTTGCCTCTCACGGTTGATTACGAAGAACGTTTTTACGCTTCGGGAAAAATCCTCGGAAGCCGTTATGTGAGAAGAGAAGGGAAACCTTCCAATGAAGGCATACTTTCCGGGCGCGTCGTAGATCGCACGATCAGACCTCTTTTTGATCAGCATATTCGCAAAGAAATTCAGGTGGTTATTACGGTATTGGCTCTCGGCGAATGTGAAACCGACGTTCTTTCCGTTGTCGCCGGTTCTCTGGCGCTTGCCACATCTGATATTCCTTTCAACGGCCCAGTTTCAGCCTTAAGACTGGGAAAGAAAAAAGAAACAACGGAATTTCTCATCAATCCATCCAATGCAGAAAGAGAACTTCCCGAATATGAAATGGATATGACGGTCTGCGGAAAAGACGGCAATATCAACATGATAGAACTCGGAGGAAAAGAAATAAACGAAGAAACAGCAACCAAGGCCTTAGAAACCGCAAAAGAAGAACTTGAAAAACTCCAGAATTTCCAAAAGATGATCGTAAAAGAGATCGGAAAGAAAAAATTGGTTATTCCGGCAACCGGTCATTCCGCGGTTGTTAAAGCGCTTTTTGAAGAAGAAGTGGGGAAAACCTTAAAAGAAAAACTCTATGTCGGTCCGGGAAGCAAGATCGGCTATGAATTGGAGGCTGAATGGGGAAAACTGGTAGAAGAAAAACTTCCAGGGGAAGATGTCGGTAAAGCAAAAGAGTATTTTCATCATCAAGTAAATGAGCTTCTTCACCGAGAAGCGATTAAAAACAACAGCCGCCCGGACGGACGAGGAATGGATGAATTAAGAAATCTTTCCGCAAAAGCAGGTGGAATTTCCCCTGTTCTTCATGGAACTGGCGTATTTTACCGCGGAGGAACGCATGTTCTCTCTGTTCTTACGCTTGGCGGCCCGAAAGATTCTCAGACTATAGACGGTTCGGAAAAAGAAAAGACCTACATGCATCACTACAATTTCCCTCCGTATTCCGGAGGTGAGACAGGAAGAATGGGTGGAACAAACAGAAGAATGATCGGTCACGGAGCGCTCGCGGAAAAAGCGCTTATTCCGGTACTCCCGACCAAAGATATTTTCCCGTACACGATTCGCGTCGTATCCGAATCTATGGCGTCAAATGGATCAACCTCTATGGCGTCGGTCTGCGGTTCAACCTTGGCCCTTATGGACGGCGGAGTGCCTATCAAGGCGCCGGTAGCCGGCATCGCGATGGGTCTTATGATGGAAGACGAGAAAACCTATAAAATTCTCATGGATATTCAAGGGCCGGAAGACCACCACGGAGATATGGACTTGAAAGTTGCGGGAACCCGCGAAGGAATCACGGCGATACAGATGGATGTTAAAGTAGACGGAATCCCGGTAAAGATCCTTGCGGAATCTTTTGTAAAAGCAAAAACCGCCCGACTTCAGATTCTTGATGTCATTGAAAAAGAACTGAACGCTCCCCGTGCCGATATTTCAGAATTCGCGCCGAAGATTCTTTCCGTTAAAATCCTCCCCGAGCAAATTGGCGCCGTTATAGGCCCCGGAGGGAAGATAATCAATAAAATACGCGAAGCAACCGGTACGGAAATAGATATTGACGATGACGGCACGGTATTTATCACCGGAAAAGGAATCGGAGCGGAAAAAGCGAAAAAATTCATTGAAGGAATGACTCATGTCTATAAACCCGGAGAAAAATATACCGGAAAAGTCATCAAGGTTCTGGATGATATCGGCGCGGTGGTACAGTTCGGCATAAATAACGAAGGCCTTGTTCATATTTCAGAATTGGCTCCTTTCCGTGTAAATAAGGTAAGCGACGTAGTAAAAGAAGGGGAGGAAGTACCCGTCGTTATCCGTGAAGTTGATGACCGCGGAAAAATGAAACTTTCCATCAAACAAGCCGACTCTGAATTTGCGGCAAGAAAGGGAATTAAACCGGCGGCGCCGGGTGTTGGACCAAGCGGATCTCATGGAAGAACTTTTGGCGGAGACCGCGGATCGTTCAGAGGCGGACACGACCGACCTTATACGCCGCGAACAGACAGATCTTAGCAGTAAAAAGTCCCGGAAATTTTCCGGGACTTTTCATAAAGAGAAAAAGATAACGCGACTTGTCCACATGTAAAAAATTCTTCCGTTTCGCGAGAGCAAAGGAAGTGATATGATATTTTATATGGACGAAGACAAAATTCCGAAAAAAGGAATTTTAGAGGATTCCGCGACAAAGAAAACTCTTCCTTTTAACATTCCTCAAAAAAAACCGATACCATCGGTTAGCGAAGGTATTGTTTTTGACGTCCCCAAAAAAGAACAGGCGTCTCAAGAAATAAAGATTTCCGACATACCTCAAAAAAGCAAAGAAGAACTGGCAGATGTTATAAAAACGGCGCATCTTCCGGAACAAAACAAAGTCCTTGAACCGACGATAGACATAAATGAGATCGCGCCGATTGAAAAATCTGAAGAATCCGCAAGCACAATTGATTATACTCCTCAAAAGACCGTTGACGCGACCCAAATTATTGCGGCAAAAAAAATATCCATTGATTCAAAAAAAAATGAGGAAGAGCAAAAAACCGAAGCAAAAGTAGGTCAATCCGATATCCCCACACTTCGCACTTATAAAAAAGACGTAGCGGGAGCGATTACTGACCAAAAAACTTCTCTCGTCCGCATGGTTCTTGAGGAACAAAAAGTGAAGTATAAAAAAGAAGAACAGACATCTCCAAAAACGCGAAAGAATATGACGCTTATCATTTTTTCCATCCTCTTTGCTCTCCTTACCGCCGGCGTCGTCTATTATACGTTTTTTATACCCTCAAAAGGGGAACAACTCCTTACAGAGATAAGAATCGTCCCGCTCATCAGCGTTGAAACACTGCAAGAAGTGCCGATTGACGGAAAAAATGAAAAAGTTCTTGCGAAAGAAATACAAGAAGAGATTACTACCGCAACACCAAAACTTGATACCATTAAAGATCTCTTTTTCACAAAAACCTTCCCGATAAAAACAGATTCCGGGCTTATCCAAAAGAAAAATCTGGTCGGAGCAAGCGAACTCTTTAACAAGCTTCAAATTCCCGTTCCACAAATAATCCTCCGCACCATCAAAGATGATTTCATGTTCGGATATCACGCCTTTGAAGGAAATCAGCCGTTTCTTATCCTCAAAACGGACTATTATGACAATGCTTTTGTCGGCATGCTTGGCTGGGAAGGAACCGTAGCGGAAGATTTGAAACCTCTTTTCGGAACGATAGGGAAAGGAGAACTGGGACAAAGGACGTGGGGAGACTTGGTTACCAACAATAAAGACACGCGGGTTTTATACAATTCCGATAAAAGCATCGCCCTGGTCTATATGTTCAAAGATCAAAAAACCCTTATCATTACCACCAACAACAACACTCTTTTTGAAATCTCACGAAGGCTTGATGTGGAACTTAAAAAGAAATAGTATTGGTAGAAGAAATTTGTTACTATAAGCACATATGAAAAACCTGGAACACTTTAAAGAAACGCTTTTAACCGAAAAGAAACAGCTTGAGGAAGAATTAAAAGATGTCGGTCGGATTAATCCGTCAAATCCTGACGATTGGGAGGCGACTCCGGGAGATACGCAAGATATTGATACGGAAGACGAGAACTCTCTCGCTGATAAATTTGAAGAATTTGAAGAAAGAAGCGCCGTTGAAACCGAGTTAGAAGTCCGTTTCAATGAAGTAAAAGGCGCTCTCAAAAGGATAGAAGAGGGAACCTACGGAATTTGCCGAATATGCAAAAAAGAAATAGAGGATGATCGTTTAGAAGCAAATCCTGCAGCCGAAACGTGTAAGGAGCATATTAACAACTAAATAGAAAAAAGTTGAAAGTAAAAAGAAAAAAGTAAATAAGCTCATGCTTTTACTTTCAACTTTTTACTTTTTTCTTTCATCTTAACCGTCATGGGTTTCGCAAAAAGTTACAGCGCTCAATCCGTCGGACTGCACGCTCATATTGTCTGTGTAGAAGTGGACATTTCCAAAGGAATGGCCTCTTTTTCGGTAGTGGGACTTCCCGACAAGTCGGTTGACGAATCAAAAGATCGGATTTCCGCCGCCATAAAGAACTCAGGATATAAATCACCAAAAGCTAAAAATCAAAAAATAATAATTTCTCTCACTCCGGCAAATATCAAAAAAGAGGGAACATTGTTTGATCTTGCTTGCGCCTTAACTTATCTTCTCGCGGGCGGGGAAATAAAATTTGATACCAAAGAGAGACTTTTCTTGGGAGAACTCGGTTTAAATGGGGAACTTCGTCCGATTCACGGAACGCTTCCGCTCGTACAAAAAGCCAAAGAAAAAGGGTTCACTGAAGTTTTCTTGCCTTACGAGAATGCTGACGAAGCATCTATTATTGAGGGTATTACTATTTACGGGTGTAAAACGCTTTCTCAGGTTATCAAACACCTGAATACGATGGTTTCAGAAGAAGAAAAGTATTCGAAAACCATTTCACCTCATGTTCCGGGAAGGGTTGAAAAAAGAGAAAAAATTCATGAGTATGGTTTTGAAGATATACGAGGTCAAGAAACCGCAAAACGCGGTCTGGAAATTGCCGCCGCGGGAAGACATAATGTTCTCATGTTCGGCCCTCCCGGTACCGGAAAAACCATGCTGGCGAGAGCTTTTTCGCAACTGCTCCCCGAACTTTCTTTTGAGGAAGCTTTGGAAATAACCGGCATCCATTCCATTTCCGGCACCCTCAAAGAACCGCTCGTGACATCCGCACCGTTTCGCGCCCCGCATCACACTTCCTCCTATGTTTCACTGATCGGCGGCGGCGCTTTTCCAAAACCGGGAGAAGTAACCCTCGCGCACAGAGGCGTATTGTTCTTGGATGAATTCCCCGAATTTGAAAAACGCGTTTTGGAAAGTTTACGAGAACCACTGGAAGAAAAATTCGTGAGCATTTCCCGAGCAAAAGGAACCGAAGTGTTTCCCGCAAATTTCATTTTGGTCGCCGCAATGAACCCTTGTCCGTGCGGTTTTAAGGGGACAAAAAAGGAGTGTGTCTGTTCTGCCGGCGATATTTACAAATACGAACGAAAACTTTCCGGCCCGATTATGGATAGAATTGACATTTTCCTTCCGGTTGCCGAAATTGATTACAAAAAATTATCGGACAAAGTACCGGAAGGAACCGACACATCAAAAAACATTCGAGACAGGGTATTGAAAGCGAGAGAAATTCAAGAAAAAAGGTTTGTAGGGAAACGCATAAACACCAACTCTGAAATGTCCGCCAAAGATCTCGAAAAATTCGCTCCGCTTGGTGAAAAAGAGAAGAATTTACTCAATTCCGCAGCAACAAGAATGGGCCTTTCGCCACGCGCGTATCATCGCATTATTAAACTCGCGCGAACAATCGCAGACCTCGCTGGAAGTGAAAACATTCAAGATAAACATCTCGCGGAGGCGTTGGGGTATAGAGAGAAGAAGAATTAATCCCTTATATTTTGTCGTATTGACATTGTCATTACGTTCATATACGCTATTATTATGAATACAACACTTCAAATACGTATAGATAGCAAAACAAAAACGGACGCGCAAAGGGTTTTTAAAGAACTTGGTTTGGATATGTCTTCCGGTATGAAGCTTTTTTTGCAGCAAGTCGTAAATACCGAATCAATTCCTTTTCCTTTGCGTACAGCGAACGGTTTTACTGTTGAAAAAGAAAGGAAAATACTTGCCGAAACAGTACATAGTATAAAACACGGAAAACAGTATTCCACATCAAAAGAACTGTTTCGCGATATTTTAAAATAACCCATGTATTCACTCGTACCAGGGAAACGTTTTAAGAAGTCGCTCAAAAGAATCGCAAAAAGCGGAAAATATGATATTTCTGCAATTCAAGATGTGTTGGAAATGATATTGTCAGAACAAAAACTCGCTCAAAAATTCAAAAATCATTTTCTGTCAGGAGAATTATCAGAGTTCGAAGAATGTCATATTCACAATGATTTGCTTTTGATTTACAAAAAACACGAGGCTGAACAGGTTATTTTTTTATACGATATTGGCACACATTCGGATTTGTTTGAATAAGACACCTTTTGGAAGCGCTGGGGTATAGGGAGAAGAAGAATTGAGAAATCTCTATTCACAGAAAAATGGTAATTTTTTTCTCTTTTGCGGTATAATGAAGTTACTATGGATGGCGATCAAAAAATGTCTGGAGTCGCTTTTGCCGGCGGAATGTGCTGCGCTATTTTTGTTGATGTGGCGGGAATTCTCTTGCCTTTTATTGGGACAATGTTTATCGGCTTCATGAAAATCACTTTTTGGCTGGCGCGATATGATATGAGGGGTACCGGTGTTATGACCGGCGTGAACGCGCTACTGGAAATGCTTCCCATTACGCCCGGTTCCAGTATTTTTATGATTATGTCTTTCACGAAGAACCGAAAGAATATGAAAGAAAGAGAACAAATGACTGCATAAAAAACCGCTTCAAATGAAGCGGTTTTTTAAAATGGATTTTTTGCTCCGTGAATTTCAAAATGGAGATGCGGGCCGGTTGATTTTCCGGTATTTCCGATGTTTCCGATGAGCTGACCTTGAGAAACATAATCGCCGGCTGAAACAAAGTTGGCGCTTAGATGTCCGTAGAGCGTCTGGGTTCCGTTCGGGTGGTTGATAACGATATAGCTTCCGTATCCGCCGTTATAACCGGAACTGAGGCTGATAAGAACCCTTCCTTCAGCGGCAGCAACCACAGAAAGCCCTCCGCGACCGCTGATATCAATACCGTTGTGCCCATGAACGCCTTGCGTCTTCGGGCCTTTTGCCGGGCGAATGAAGTATCCGCTCGTATCAACACCGGAAGGTTCAGGTGAAATAATGGAATTGATAAATTTCTTGATTGGCGTAACAACCGGAGTCGGGGCTTCCATACCATCGGGAATAATAATCACGTCTCCAACCGAAAGCGTACTGTCTTGAATATCGTTAAAATCTCGTATATCACCGGCATCGGCAGAAAAATTCTTGGCTATTTTATTGATGGTATCTCCTTTCCTAACCGTATACTGAATTCCGGAAACAGGAAGAATAACGAGTTTTTGTCCCACCTTAAGAGCGCTTTTTCGGGGAATATCGTTCGCCCAAAGAATAGTGTTAGGGCTTACATCAAACATTTTCGCTATCTGTGACAGAGTATCGCCTTCATGAACCACATAAACACTGATCTGGTCGTTTGAGTTATTTATCTTGTTTTTGTCGTCGCTTGTTGCCGGAGTAACGGAAAGATTGGCCGAAACGGCAGAGCCGTCCACTTCCACGGGAATTTCTTCAACGGAAGACTGATTAAGGTCGTGATTAAGAGGCGCCTCCAAAGCGGCCCCCATTTGAGAGTTTTTATAAACCGTATTTACTGTTTTTTGCCCCGTACTTGCCGGCTGAAGCATGTTGCCGACGAAATCGGTAATATCAGAGAAAACGCTGGCGTGAGCATACGAGGTAGGGAAAAAGGTCACAATAAGCGCAACAAAAAAACCAGACAAGCGTCCGTTTCGGCAAAAAGCCAAAATACCGCTATATATCGCCCGATTCTTTACTTCCGATGAGGAACCTGTTGAAACAGGGTCGGGGTCTTGTTTGAGAGTAGCAATAAGCCAAATAGATTAATCGTTTCGGTCTTTTCTTGAGAATAAGGCTAATTTAGAGCCTTATATCATTCTTTTGCTTCCGTACTTCCACATATATAGTATAGAAAACAACGCAAGATAAGTCAATCAAGAAGTCGGCAAGAATCCTAACCGAGTTACGCACAACCCTTGATTGTCATTCACAGAGGTTGGGGGTAAAATGGACTATGTAGGATACTCAATTATTTTTCTACAAAAATAATTGAATCTAAAAACTATCTCTGTGCAAGATACCACATTAACAAAACAAAATGTTCCGCCTGTTGACATTCAATTGACACTCAAAACAGGCGACGAGACAAAAACAGCGCAAAACTCCACCGTGCCGCATCGCGGCAGTTTTCTTCCTGCAATGCTTCTTGATAAACAAAACGAGGAAGGAGGCCTTTCTTCTGGGAAAAAGACCCTTCCTTCTCATGTTCGGGATCATTTTGAGGCCAATAGTTCGGCTTTTGTTGCTTTTGCTCAACAAAAAAGCACCGATACGACAAAAAAAATTGAAACTCCGCAAGAGATGGATGATTGGGATAAAGCCCTTCTCTTAGGAATTTATCCGGGTGGAAATATCCCTAAAGAAATACGGATTTCAGAAAAAGATACGGTGGTTATCCCCAAAAAGCCGGCAACAGTAGCGGAAAATGTCTTCCCAAACCAAATTCTCGCCAACGAAGAAATTGAACCGATAAAAAGCATGGGAGCCCCGATAGAGATTCACCCAAAAACGATTGTGCTTCCTCGTTTTATTCCGCAAAAAACGCAAACTTTCTCTGAAAAATCAGACCAACCGACAACCATTGCGGTTTCAACGAGAAATAACATAGAGGAAACCTTTCAAAAGAAAATTATTGAAGGACAAATGAGAGGGGTTTTTGAGAATGCCCCCGCGGGAACAAGAGAAACAATGGAAAAATTGCCGGCGACCGACATTTTATCAGAAAAGGAAGAGGATGCGGGTCAAAACTCAAATGATATTTGGAAAAGACGGCTTCGCGATTACCTATCAAAAGTCAAAAGACAAAGAAAAATGACGATGAAAAACCCATCAGAAGAGATTGAACCAAAAGAGAACGAAACAATTTCTGAATTTATTCAGAGAATATATCCGACGATAGGGAAAAACGAAACAAAAAAAGAGTAGTTTCCACTTGTATGAACTCACTCCTAAAAACAAAAGAACAAAAGCTCGGAGAAGATACCGAAAATTCGGAACACGGCATTATTTTTGTGAAAGTTCCGGAAACAGAATGCGACGACCCAAACTGTAAAGACCGAACATCTCTTCGCGCGGAAATTTCTTCTGCCGATAAAGGAATAGAACTGGAGGACGCCGAACAAAGCCTAGAAATGCAATTTCCGCCAATAAAAGAGGGTAAAGAAGAAGATAAAAGAGAATATCCGCAAAAAGAAAGCAAAGACGGCGTCACCATACTTCCAAATCACGAGTCTTCGGATTTCCCGGAAGAAGACGATATTCCGAAAAACTTACGTTTTATTTACGGGCCGAAAAACTAAAAAGCGAAAAATGGAAATACACAACAATCCAAAAACATCAGTAGCGACCTCTGCGGAAAAAGAGGGTGGCATTGTTGCGGAAATAAACAAAGAAATAGACGATATTCAGTCGCTTTTAAACGAAAAACTGCAGCAAACGGAAGAGAAGGAAGAAATTGAAAAAAACGAAAAATTCGCAAAAGAGGCTTCAGAAATAATACAAGGACAACTAACAGAGAGGGAGATACTGAAAAAACTTAAAGACCTTCGCGAAAAAATAGCTTTCAAACAAACAGACATATCAAAACAAGAAGAAAAAAAGGCTCCGGAATTAACCAAATCAGAACAAGAAGCGGCTGACATCGTCCACTCGGCAGAAAGAGGAGTCCCTCTCTTCGTATCCAATCATATAAAAAAGGTAGCGGAATCGCTCAGTATCGCTATTCTTCCAATAGATACGCCCGACATGGTCATAGAAAAATTCAAACGACGACTGGGGTATCCATTGCCGGAAGAGAACAAAGAACATTCCTTTATTCCGGAAAAAACAGCGACTTCGCCTGAAGAAACAAAAGAAAACGAAAAAGATATTCTCATTCCGGAACCGTCGCAAGAAACCGAAAAAGAAAAAGACGAGAAAGAACAGAAAAAGGTTGCTGAAATTAAGAAACAGCTGGAGAAAATGATTGATTCTCACAAAGATATTCCGGAGGTTCCCGCTAAAAAAATAGCGCCGGTACAGATTAAAATATCCAATGTACCCAAAAAAGAAACCGATAAAACTATTTCCGACCTGATCCTTTCAAAACTTAATATACCAAAAAGTATCCCGGTAAAACCAAAGATTACCGAAAAACCAATACCGTCTCAGGAAATAAAAGAACAAAAAAAAGAAACTTTTGAAGAAGCGATGAAAAAACTAACAGATCCGTACGAAGTGGAAAATGACAGTACGTTAGGGAATATTATCAAACTTCGTCTCGGAAATAATGTTTTTTTCAATAAGCTTACGACCCGCGAACAAAATTTTGTTTTAGATAGTCTGAATGATGCGGTAAAAAGGTCTTCAAAAGAACAAATTCAAAAAATGGGGGTAGTAAAAGATGCGGATCATATCCATAAAGGCGAGACGCTAAAATTAGAACCCCTTTTCAACAGAAATACGAATGCGTACCGATTATTGGAGAGGGTAAGAGAAAAATAAAAACATTAAAAAGCGCTCACACGAGCGCTTTTTAATTTATCGTTCCTTTATGATATGATAGTGCGATGCAAGATTACACTCTCGGGCTTAATGAGCCCCAAAAAGAAGCGGTTCTTCATACAAACGGCCCGCTTTTGATTATCGCGGGAGCGGGAGCGGGAAAAACAAAAACGCTTACTCATAGGATTCTTCATTTGATACAAAACGGGATACCGGCAAACAACATTCTTGCGGTAACCTTCACGAATAAAGCGGCGCAAGAAATGAAAGAAAGAGTTTATGCGCTGTTGGAAAACGACCAAAATACGAATTATCAAAAAACTCCCTTTATCGGAACATTTCATTCCCTCGGAATTCATATTCTCCGAAATGAACACAAAATACTGGGAATACCAAGCCATTTTACCGTTTTAGACCAAACGGATTCGCGTAATTTCATTAAAGATTCCGTTAAGGCGAAGAATTTGGATCCGAAGCAGTTTGACCCGAAAAAGATCCAGAGCATTATCTCAAAACAAAAAGGGGAATGCATGACCGCCGAAGCATTTTATCCGATATCAAATACCGGATATTTCCCGCGCATTGTGGCAGAAGTATGGCTGGATTACGAAAAAAAAGCGAGAAAAGAAGGCGCTTTTGATTTTGACGACCTGCTTCTCAAAACGCTTATGCTTCTGAAAGAAAATCAGTCTGTTCGCGAAAAATACCAAGATATTTGGCGTTTTATTCACATTGACGAGTACCAGGACACAAACACGGTACAATACGAACTTTCACGGATTCTTTCCGGAAAAGAACGCAATATCTGCGTCGTCGGAGATGCAGACCAAAATATATATTCGTGGAGAGGCGCAAATATCCGAAATATCCTTCATTTTGAAAAAGATTATCCGGGCGCAAAAGTCGTGCTTTTGGAAGAAAATTACCGATCAACTCAGAATATCCTTTCGGCGGCAAATAGCGTGATCCAAAAAAACAAGATACGTGTTCCCAAGAACCTCTTTACCAAAAGCCAAGGAGGAGAAAAAATATCTCTTTATGAAGGGTATGACGAGAACGACGAAGCCTCTTTTGTCGCTGAAAAAATACGCGATCTTGTCAAAAAAGACGTTTCTTATCAGGATATTGCGATACTTTTCCGCGCAAACTACCAATCGCGCGCCATTGAGGAGGCTATGCTTTCGGCAGATATCCCGTACCAAGTACTCGGAGTAAAATTCTTTGAGAGAAAAGAAGTAAAAGATGTTCTTTCTTTCCTCCGAGCGGCGCTCAATCCGGACGGAGCGATAGATATGAAGCGTATTATCAATGTTCCTCCGAGGGGAATAGGAGAGGTAACGCTCAAAAAAATACTTGCAGGAGAAACAGAATCACTTCCCGCAACTGCCAAGAAAAAAGTATTGGAATTTAAGACTCTGTTGGGAAAAATAAAAGAAACGGCGCTAAAAAACAAACCGAGCGATACCATAAAATATATTCTCAAAGAAACAGGAATGGAAAACGGCCTGTCTTTGGGAGGAGAAGAAGAACAAGAGCGTATTGAAAACCTTTACGAATTGGTTACCCTCGCCACAAAATACGATATGCTTCCCGAAGAAGAGGGGATACAGAAACTTCTGGAAGATGCCGCGCTTGCGAGCGATCAAGATTCTCTCATGCATAAAAATGACGGATCGCGAGTAAGACTTATGACTGTTCACGCCGCAAAAGGACTGGAATTCGGAAATGTTTTCATCACCGGACTTGAGGATGGACTTTTTCCCCATAAAAGTTTCGGGGAGTCGGGAGTATCTCAAGAACACAAGGAAGAAGAACGCCGACTTTTTTACGTCGCCATTACCAGAGCAAAAAAACGTCTTTTTCTTACCTATGCTTCCGTAAGAACGATATTCGGGTCAAGAAACATGACGGTTCCATCTGAGTTTTTGAGCGATATACCGGAGGAATTGATAGAAGCGGAAGAAGGGAGGACGAAGGAGTTTGGGGTGGGAAAAATTGTTTATTTATAATAGAATTTAACCATGGTTTTTGCTAAAAAATCTCTGGGACAAAACTTCTTAACCAATACCGGTATCGTCGCATCTATTGCCGACGCGGGTTTTGTTTCTCAAGATGATACCATTCTTGAAATAGGGCCGGGAAGGGGGGTTTTGACGGAAGAACTGCTGAAACGGGGCGCCAAAGTTATTGCGATTGAAAAAGACGCGGAACTTATACCTCTTTTGCAAGAAAAATTCAGAGATGAACTCATAGAAAAACGTTTTATGCTTATTAATGAGGATATCTTGAATTTTCATTTTTCTCCTGAAGAAAAATATAAATTGATTGCGAATATACCATATTACATCACGGGACAAATTATACGGAAATTCCTTACGGAAGAAAAACAACCTGAAAAAATGGTGCTTTTGGTGCAAAAAGAGGTGGCGGAAAGAATTATCGCGAGAGACGGAAAAGAAAGTTTGCTTTCGGTAAGCGTCAAAGCGTATGGAACGCCGACTTATATAAAAACAGTCAAAGCGGGAAGCTTCACTCCGGCGCCAAAAGTTGATTCGGCAATCTTGCTTATAGATAACATTTCTCGCGATTTTTTCAAAGGAATTTCAGAAGAACGCTTTTTTGAAGTCCTTCATGCCGGATTCGCGCATAAAAGAAAACAGCTTTTCGGCAATCTTAAAGCGATTTTTGAGGAAAAAGAACTGAAAGAAAAAATGAAAAAGCTTGGAATTCCTGAAAATACAAGAGCAGAAGATCTGCTTTTAGAAAAATGGGCAGGGCTTTCTAAAGAATAAAAAAATGGCGAAATTATTTCGCCATTTTTTTTATTTTAAATACCTGCGCCGCCACTCATTGATCCTTTGCATGTTCCTTTCGGCGGGCCTTTAAGTGTTGTTCCGATCTGCCGTATGATTCCGTCTACCTGATCTGTTTGAGCGCATTTTGCTCCGTATTTACACACTCCTCCGGGATTTGCATCTCCCATAACACATTGGTCTTTTGTTACATTCCACCACATATACACTTTTGAACTGGCTGTCAGCAAAAACGTGCCATCGCGAGGCTCGCTCACTTTTATTTTTACTCCATTGCAACAATACTTCACCTGCGTTATGGTCCCGGCAAAACAATATAACCCTCCGGTTGTCGTACAATATCCCTCCGCTTTCTTCGTTTTATAAACAAAGGCTCCGGAAACGGAAGCAAAACCGATGATAAAGGCAAAAACAAAGAAAAATGTTTTTGATGCTGCTATTTTTTTTATTTTTTCAGTCATAAAAATCTTAAATATCGATAGTAAAGAAGGCGCAATTACTCATGCCGGAATCGTTTGATACGCAAACAGGATACTTCATTACCGGAAAATCAGCTGTTTTAAGAGAAATAAGATCATTTTGAGCTTCGGTACTGCTTGCGGCCGACAAAGAAGGATCATCTATAAAAGAAGCGGGAGATTTGATAGTAAAAGAGAGGGTTCTGCCATCAGAAGAAGCCAGATTATAAAAAGTATCCCCACCGGCAATAACGCTATTGGCGGTTCTCGTCATTCCCGTTCCGTGAATCGTCACAAGCGTGCCATCTTTTCCGTGCGACGGGTCAAGATACTCTATCTTCACTTTTTCCCCAAGGCCGGAAATCGGGCCGGTTGGAATACTGGTGGAAACGTCAGCGCCAAGCGTTTGAACGCTTGTTTTGCCTTTATTTTTCTGCATATTATTCATCATCGCCCTGGTTGAAGGCCCAAAAACACCCGTACCGACAGAAAGACCGTTCGGTGCCAAAACCTCGCCATAATGCTTATTCTGCAATTTTATTACCGCCAGTTTGGTTTTTTGCCCGAAATAAGTGGTTTCATTACCGGGTGAACCGGCGCCGCTTGCGGTAATAACCGTATCAATATCTTCGTTCAACGCTTTTTGAAGCAAAAGGACTTCCGGATCAGTATCTCCAAGCTTTAAGGTTTTTGTAAAGATATCCGTAGGACTTGCGGAAGAATTGGTAATAGTGACGCCCGGGGCAGAAGAAGGGCTTTTTCTGCCGCCAAGAGAACCGATCGCGGAATCCGGGATCAGCCCGCGAAAACGCTCAAGCAGCAAACTCGCTTGAGACTCTTTTTGAACATCTATCATTTCAATGTTCGGCAAAAAATCGGTCGTCGTTGCCGATTGTCCAAAAACAAAAGATGTTCCGGAAAAAACAAAAGCAAGGATAATAAAAATAATTTTCTTTTTCATGCGATATAAAAGAAGGTAAATAAGTATACCTTCATAGTAACACGGAATAAAATCAAATAAATATGTTTTATCCACACATTTTATTTTTATAAAGTGGAGATACTGCTATACTTATATAATAAGGTGCAGACTATTTTTTTATATGAAACAATATCTTCCCAGCAGAAACTTTTTTATCGTTATTTTATCAATAGTTCTTTTATCCGGAGGAGTCTTCGGATATAAAACATGGCACGACAAAGTCACGGCCGAGAGAAACAAACAGGCTAGGGAGAAAATTTTAGCCCAAGCAATAAGCCATGAAAACATAGACTCGGATGGAGACGGGCTTCTTGATTGGGAAGAGGTTTTTCGCGGTACTGATCCCAAAAAAGCCGATACTGATGGAGACGGAACCCCGGACGGAAAAGAAATTGAGTTGAGAAGAAACCCTCTCATTCCGGCACCAAATGATTATGTAAGGACTTTCGGAGAACCGGATCAGCTCGCAACCGTATCAAAAGAAGAACTTACCGAGAGCGAAAAATTAATACGGGGAATGTTAACGGCGATCATATACAATCCGAATCCGACCGATAAAAACATCGCCAATAAAATAACCCAGGGGATTGCCAACAGCATAAAAGAAAAAGGTCAGGAATTTCCCAACATCTATTCTCTTTCTCAAATAAAGACGGTTCCGGAAACCGAAGCAAATCTCAAAACTTATGGAAATACCGTTGGGGGTATTTTAAAGAATTCCAAAGAACTGGAAAAAGAAAATAACGCCGTCCTTTTGGTTATCGCGCAAGGATTAAAAGACGGGAAGACAAGCACTTTTGACGGCTTTGACCCTATTATCAAATCCAATAAAGACCAAATTTCCGCCCTGCTGAAAGTATCCGTTCCGGAAGATATGGCGCAGCTTCACGTTTTTCTTCTTAACAGCATGGAAAACGTTTCCTTTTCTATCGGAAACCTCAAGTTCCTTATATCAGATCCTCTCAAGGGGCTTATCGGTATGCAACAATACAAGACCTCCCTTCAAAACAGAACAACCGCCAGAGAAAAAGTAAGCAATCACTTGGTAAATTCCGGCATTGTTTTTAATGAAGGAGAAGCCGGTTTAACGATATAAGCTTTTATACGCATCTTTTTTATTTTTATGAAAAAAAACTTCACCGCTGCGCTCCTTTTCTCTCTGTTGGCGTTTTTTACAGCCAACACATCCGCACACGCCGCGCAATATGATTCAAGCAGCAAAGCTTCTTATCAAACGCTTATCCCGACGGCAGAACTGAGAACTCCTCTCGTGGAAGAAAAAGATCTCAATTCCTGCATTAAAGGTCTCGCTTCGCAAGCGGGTGGGGTTCTAAGCGGAGACATGAGTCTCGGCGACGTAAGCAATCCTTGCAGCCTGGACTCGCTCGCGCGCATTGCGGCCAGAGGCGTTGTTACGACAGAGTTCAGTTCCATGATGAATATGGTAAAAGGAGGTTTTTTTGGGGATACCGCTTTTCTCACCGACCCGAATAGCTATTATCACGACGTAAACAGTGAAATAACGCAAAACTTCTTAAAAGGTTTTGACACGGATAAGCCGAATATGCTGGATTCCGTCAAAAATGTAAAATCACGCATTCTTCAAAATCAATATACTCCTTACCAGAATGTTCTTGACCAGGGCGCTGATTTTCCAGGAGGACAGTCCGGTTTGGATGCTTTCCAAAACAACTGGGATTCTTGCCCGACAGGAAATGGATGGGATTGCTATAAAGCCTTAGCAGAAACAAAGAATGACCCATTCCTTACCGAATATGCCGTTTCAACAGAACTCGCAAAGGCGCAAAAAGAAGGTTTACAACAAGCAACCAACGAAGTTACTGCGGGGGGCGGTTACTTCAATCTGAAAGCGGGGGAGGGATGTACTCCTGACCCAAACGATCCAACAAAAGAGTATAATAAATGGGTTGGGTGTTCCGCATATACTCCCGGAAGCAACGTGCAACAGCAAGTCAATCAATATCTCTCTTCTTCTTTTGATGAACTTACGCAAGCAAAAGAACTGGACGATTCTGTTATTGCGGTATCCGGCGGTCTTTTTAATTCTGTTTCTACATGGCTCAACGACCAGAACCTTCTTAATATACCTCAGGCAAACAACGATTGGTTATCAACGTTCGGACAATAAAAAACGAGTAAAACAACGAGATTTGTAAATAATGTTCTCTTCCACGGCAAAAAAAATCATTTCTTCCTTTTTCTTGACGGCCACACTGTCGTCGGTTCTTTTCCTTTTGCCGATTGAGATACATACAAAAATAACAAGCATTGCTTATGCCGAGGATCCGGCTCCGGCAACAGAAACAACAACGCCAACACCGACCACTTCTCACGTAGGAACCACTGCGGACGCAATCACAGAAAAATGCAGTCTTCTGGGAGGATCAGACGGATTTTCCGGATGCGTTCTCTTGTTAGAGTATTACCTCATAGTGAGTATACCAAGACAGCTCCTTCTTTTTGCTTCAAATGTCTTTGATACCATGTGGGCATTCGGACTCAGCAGTGAAACCTTTACTCTGGGAAATTCTCCGGATAGTTTTATCAACGCCGGGTGGGTGGTCTGCCGCGATGTTGCCAACACGTTCTTCATCTTCATTCTTCTGTATATCGCCATCATGACGATATTCCAGTCGCAAAAGAAACAGCTTCTTTCCACCCTAATCGTCGTAGCGCTTCTTATAAACTTCAGTATGTATATCACGAAATTCGTGATTGATGTGGGAAATATCTTCGCTCTTGAGTTTTATTCCTCTTTTCCCGTGAATGATAATCCGCTCGTTAACATCCCCGGGATAGAACAGCACCGGATCGGAAGCGGTTTCATGAAAGCTTTGGAAAGCCCGCTTGAAAATATCATACAAGACATTCCGAACCACAGCGGTTCTTTCGGAGTACAGGCTTCTCTTATCGCCTTGACGGGAATTGAATTTTTAGTGGTTACTTTTGTTTTCCTTCTTTCTTCTTTTTATCTTGTAGGCCGAGTGGTAACGCTTTGGATCATTATGATCACTTCTCCAATCGCTTTCTTTTCATGGACGCTTCCATCGGAAGTTTCAGGAGCAAGCGTATGGAGCAGATGGAAGGGGGAGTTAATAAGCAACAGCTTTTTCCCGGCCATTTTCCTGTTCTTTATTTACCTCGCCGCAAAAATCGCTAACGGCAATAGTTGGATCCTCCAAAATTTCGCGACGGACACTGTAGGAATTGATGCGTTTATAAAACTCGGATTGCAGTTTGCGGTTATCATTGCTTTCTTG
>CALREZ010000001.1 GCA_943356445.1 Candidatus Nomurabacteria bacterium | reverse complement strand
ACCGTAAAAACAGCGCCGCATACGCATTTCGCTTTTGACTCCGGATAATATGCTGGGTGAATTGCTTTCTTCATAATGAGCCACTATACCGTAAAACGCGATATTTTGCAACCCCATCTCAAGCAAACAAGATACGCCCTTGTAAAACCTTAGAGTTTATCAATCTGGTTTTCCTGAATGCTGGTAGCTTTCGCAATAACGGAATTCCCGTAGTTCGCCACGAATGAGGAAGCGCTGCATCGGCTTCCTGAGAAATAACGGCAAGCGGCATCTCTTTCGGCGCTGTATCCGCCTTTTCCGGCGCCGAGATCTCGGAGATAAATTGATGCGGCCATAAAGGCGTCTTCGGCGTTCCATGGGTCAACCTGCGCTTTGCCGAGCATATTTGAAACGCTTCGCTGCATTCCGACCCAGGTGGAAGGAATAAATTGCGCCGGCCCCATCGCTCCGCCATACCCGACTTCCTGAGGGCAAGATACGCGCGTATTGAACGGGTCGCGCCCGAGAGCGCTCGTAATGGAGAGGAACGGTTCAATGTCTCGTCCCGGTTTCATCACCTTGGCAAAATTCTTTCCCGTATTCATCCCGACGCCGGCTCCCGTAGTCGTATCTCTCAGATAGCACGAACCGACATTTTTGCCGAAGCTGGTTTCTTGGCTGAATATGGCGAGAAGGAAAGCCGGCCGAACGCCCGTTTTTCTGTATGATTCCAAAGCATATTCGTAGGCCTGTCCGAATTGAATGCCATCGCTGTCGCGCAATTCAAAGAGCGCGGCGCGAATCTTTGCGGAGAGCGCTTTTTTCTCAGAGAGTATTTTTTGATATTCTTTCTCTTTGTTTTTGGTAATGGAAAGCAGCTGCGCTTTTTCTTTTTCATTCTTTTGCACGACGCGTTTCTGCGCTTCCAATTCCGCGCGAGCATCGGCTTCTTTTCTTTGGGTTTCCTCCAGAGCGGCCCTTTCCGTTTCGGTCTGCTCTTTATCTTTTCCTATGGAGATAAGCGATTCGCGAAGACTGTCTTTTATGGAATTGAACGAATCAATATCAAGGAAAAAATCGGAAAGATTCTTTTTTGACAAAACAACCTCCGCCATGGAAGCCTGATCAATTTCGTTGATCTTCCTCAGAAGCTGAGCGACCGAGTCTTTTTCTCTGGAGATTTTATCCGAAAGGACTTCAATGACCTGCGTTTTTTCGGTGATGTTTTCTTTCAATCTCCCTATGATGATATTGCGCGCATTAATGGAAGCCTGCGCTTTTTTTATTTGAGCGCCCAAAATGGAGACGTCGCGTTCGTAAGAAACGCGTTCCTGCTGTTTCCCCTGCAAGAGCTGGTCTTGCGCCGTTATTTCTTTATTGCATTCATCAAGTGCTATTTGCAGCGCAGCTTTATCGTTCGGACTGATAAGCGCGCCTCTTTCACAGGCCGATTGTGCACGGAGAAAAGCCCGAGGAGAAAGCAAGACGGCAGATAAGAGTAAGATAAAAAGTAAAAAGAGAAAGTTTTGTTTTTTCATAGAATCATTCTCTGCACGGCGAGAATCGGGTATTTTTACAACACCGTTTTACTGCATCGTATTCCATATATCATATCACGTTCGGCGAATAATTTCAGTAAAAATTTTCAACAGGTTGATGTTTTTCCGCAAATCAAGGATAATAGCGAATATGAAAGAACTTTTTCCGGAAGAAAATCACATCCCTCATTTTTTAAGCGAATCAAACGCCGAGGCTGAAACAAAAGTTAAAGAACTGATATCAAAAGGAAGCAAGTATGGGATTTCCTCTTTTACTTTGGAAAAAACTTCAGAAGAGCTGATGGCTCTCGCTTCGCAATTCGCGCCTGAACGGGTGGAATTGGTTCGTCAAAAAAGAGAAGAGGCTGGGCAATCGCCGATAGAATCTCTTTCCCCTTCATCTCTTCTAGATCTTCTTTACGGCGCTGACTGTGTCATAACCGTTTCCGGTAAAGTCTATTTTGTGGATGCAACCTCGGGATCTTCAACCTCTATTAAAAACAAGCGCGCAAAAATGGAGGAATTGAAAGAACTCTATCGGGCGGCTGGAGCAGACGGCGGAATAGTGCTCAACTGGAAAGGAGATGAACCGTCAGAAGACGACGCGAAAGTTCTGGAAAATTCCATAAAAAATTCAACCTCTTTTATTTCAGATATCCGTTTCCCTTCAAAAGAAGAACGAATAAAAATCAATTCAAAAGCATAAAAAAATCCCCGAGGACCGCCCTCGGGGATTTTTGATGTGTTATTATTTTTTCGCTTCTGCCGTTTCTTCTTTCTTTCCTTTCTTCGCGACTTCAATGGAAGCAAGGTCTGCGGCCGGAGCGGCTTCTTCTTCCTCGGTAACCGAGATGGAAGCAACCACTTCTTCAGGATCCGTAATCAAAGCAACGCCTGTGGGAAGTTTGATGTCTTTCGCGAGAATCTGAGATTCAAGGTCTTTCAATACGGAAATATCAACGGCAACATTCTTCGGCAAATCTTTCGGGAAAGCTTCCACTTCAAGTTCATGAAGAACCTTGACCAAAGTACCGCCCATATCTTTGACGGCGCCGGAAACTCCGACGAATTCAATCGGAACTTCAACCTCAACCGTCTTTCCTTTCTCCGGAACGTAGAAGTCAACGTGAATAACCTGACCTTTGACCGGATCATAAGATACGTCATGGATAAGGACCTCAATTTCTTCTTTTCCGTTCACCAAAGCGACGACCGTGGATTCCCCGGCCTGCTTTAAGACCTTTAAAAATTCGGTCTGATCGGTAACAATGGAAACCGGTGTATCTTTCGGGCCGTAATAGACGCAAGGCAAAAGCCCTTTCGCGCGAAAAGATGCCGCGGTGTCCTTCACATCCCTCTCTTGTATGGTAAGTTTAAGCATGGGCTCTATTATACATAAATCAACAGTAAAGTCAAAAGTTTCCGTTTCTCTTATTCCCCGTGAACCGTAAAGACTTTGAGTTTCTCTTCCACCACCTTTTCCATCTCGTAAACAGGGTTTTCCATCAAGCGATACGGGGCTATTTCGTCAGGGTTGTTTTTGAGGCTGTCTTCAAGCGCCGTTCTGAAGGCTCGGCGGAGTTCCGTATTGATATGAACGACCGCGACTCCGGCCAATATCGCGCGTCGGAAGTCATGGTCGGAAATGCCCGAACCGCCGTGCAAGATTAAAGGCACTCCGGCGCGTTCGCGAATTTCTTTGATTCGTTCAATATCAAGATCAGGATTTTTTGCATGAGCCAACATTCCGTGGATATTTCCGACGGAAGGAGCGAGAAAATCAACGCCGGTTTCTTTGACGAAACGTTCCGCGTCTTCGGGTTTGGTAAGATTGCTTAAAGCGACTTTTACGTCATCCGGCAGCGTTTCCATCATTTTTGAAGAAGTGCCGATATAACCGAGTTCTCCTTCAACGACGATATCGGGGTTCACGCTTCTCGCGTATTCCACGCACTCTTTCGTCTGCTGTATATTTTCCGCAAGCGTCAATTTCGCTCCGTCAAAAATTACCGCATCATACCCGGCGTCAATCGCCTCTTTTACTTTATTGAAAGAATAAGTATGATCCGCGTTCAAAAATATCGGGTACTTAAATTCCTCGCGAAGACTCTTCACCAGCGCCACGCACTGCTTCACTCCGATAAATTCCCTCTCGCTTTCGGACGTCCCGATAATGATCGGGAGCTTCAATCTTTTTGCGACGGTAAATATCGCCCGAAGCCCTTCAAGATTTGAGATATTGAAATGTCCGAGAGCGGAATGTTTCTCGTCGGCGTGAAGAATGTACTGTTTAAGCGTAAGCATGATAGTAAAAGATTATTTAGTATTATTATTTTGTGGTTACATTATATCACCGCTATCTTAAAAAGGCGAAATATGAATAAGAGCAACAAGCAATGAGGAAAAAGCAAAAAGGGGCCGATCCTGGTCCATTTTTCTTATTGCTTGTTGCTTTCTTCTTTTTCCTTGTACTGCATCTTTATAAATATGATATAATACATACGCAGAAATTATTTATAAACGCATTATCTTTCCATGTCTGAAAATTTTGATTTCGTCGCCATAGGAGACGTCGTAACCGATGCCTTCATCCGCGTCAAACAAGCAAATGTCTACTACGATGAAAAAGATCACGAAGAAAAACTCGCTTTCACCAACGGAGCGAAGATTCCTTACGAATTCGTAAAAGTCGTTCCTGCCGTCGGCAATAGCGCGAACGCCGCCGTGTCGGCCGCGCGCCTCGGACTCAGGTCCGCTTTTATCACCGACATGGGAGATGACGACCACGGAAAAGAAAACCTTGAGACCTTCAAAAGAGAAGGCATCGCAACCGATTTCATAAAAATTCATGAGGGTGCGCTGTCCAATTACCACTATGTTCTCTGGTACAAAGCCGAACGAACCATTCTTATCAAGCACGAAGAGTACGACCGAAAGTTCCCCGATGTCGGTTCTCCCAAATGGATGTATCTGAGTTCTCTCGGAGAAAACACGCTTCCGTACCATCAAGAGATAATGGAATATCTGAAATCTCATCCAGAGATAAAACTCGCTTTTCAGCCGGGAACTTTCCAGATCAAAATGGGGACGGAAGCGCTCAAAGATCTGTACGCTCATTCCGAAATCTTTTTCTGCAACAAAGAAGAAGCAGAGATCATTCTTAAAATCACCGAAGCTCCCTGCCCTGACCTTGCGAGAAAAATGTCCGAACTCGGGCCGAAAATTTCCGTTATCACTGATGGCCCGAAAGGAGCTTACGCGTATGACGCGCAAAAAGACGAGATGTGGTTCATGCCCCCGTATCCGGATCCCGTTCCTCCCTACGACCGCACCGGCGCGGGCGATGCCTATTCTTCCACCATTGCCGAATGCCTCGCTCTCGGAAAAACGTTGGAAGAAGCCCTTCTCTGGGCCCCCATAAATTCCATGTCGGTCGTGCAAAAGATTGGAGCGCAAGAAGGTTTGCTGCACCCGGCAGAAATTAAGGAGTGGCTCAAAAAAGCGCCGGCAGATTACCGACCCACAAAAGTCTAAACAGAAAACCCCCGACTCTTTCGAGTCGGGGGTTTGCGTTTTATTTCGGCTGCGTTTCAAGCAATTGAATGAAGATATACCAGCTTGGTTGACCTTCAGTGCTCCACCACTCCCATTCAATACCGCGCGCAAGATCTTTTTCTTGCGTCCGGCTTACGGTCGCATCTTCTTTGACACGCCGCATCAAAATATCTAAAAATTCAATAACGGAGGACTTCGGTTCTTCTCCCGCTTCCAGTTTCTCCTTTTTGAGATCCGCCAAAAATTCTTTCACGGAACGCCGAGTTTTCGGTTCTGGAATGTCAAAATAAAAAATAGCCATTTTTTTTCTCCTTCTCGTTGAATATACCTGAGTATTATCATATCAGATTATATATCTTTTGTCCAATTTTACCTGGACAAAACAAAAAATATATGATACTTTTTTCAGGAAAAAGTTATTTGAAATACAGAATGCTATGTTACAATGAGGCTATTATGAACGAACACAACAAAACGAACAGCAAAAAAACAAACGTCGCGGCAAGTTCCGTCCTTGCGGGATTTATTCTTACCGGAGGAAAATTCATCGTCGGAATCATGACCGGCAGCATGGGTATCCTTTCTGAAGCGGCGCACTCCCTTCTGGATATGGGGGCCGCGGTTATTACCTATTTCGCCGTTCGCGTTTCGGATAAACCCGCTGACGAAGACCATCATTACGGGCACGGAAAAATTGAAGCTATTTCCGCGCTCATAGAAACGTCGCTTCTTTTCATTACCAGTTTTTGGATCATCTATGAAGCCGGCAAACGACTCATGACGGGAAACATTGAAGTGGAAGCGACGTGGTATGCTTTTGCCGTGGTTATTATTTCCATCATCATTGACTATTCTCGCTCGCGAGCGCTGATGAGAGTGGCAAAAGAAACCGGAAGCCAAGCGCTTGAAGCCGACGCTCTCCATTTCAGTACCGATATCTGGAGCTCCGCCGTTGTGCTTATCGGCCTGGTCTGCGTTCTCTTTGATCTCAAAGGAGCCGATTCCGTCGCCGCTCTTTTTGTGGCCATCATCGTCATGAAAGTCGGATATGATATGGGAAAACGAACGTTTGATGTTTTAATTGATGCCGCGCCAGAGGGAATTGCGGAAAAAGCAAAAGACATTCTCAAAACCATTCCGGGAATTATTGATGTGGAAAGCGTTCGCGCGAGAGCCATGGGGCCGAGTTCCGCCATTGATGCGCTTATCGTCGTCGGAAGAAAAATGAATGCGGAAGCCTTGCACGAATTAACGGAAACAGCCAAATCGGCGATAAAAAAAGAGCTCCCCGAAGCCGAAGTTCTTATCCATACAAAGTCCGTTCAACTCTCCACGGAAACGATTGTTGAGACGGTACACATTCTTGGTCACAAGTATGGATTCCCCGTCCACCATGTTACCGTGGAAACGCTCAACGGAAAAAGATACATCAATTGCGATTTAGAGGTTCTCCATACGCTAACGGTTCGGCAAGCGCACGATAAAGCAACGGAGTTTGAAACGCTGGTTCAAAAAAATCTCGGGGAAGAAATAGAGATTAACACCCACATTGACCCGTCAAACGATCAGTCTCTGGAAAGTACCGACGTTACCCAAGGCGAAAAAGAAAAAATTATTCGCGAGATAACAGAGGCGATAAAACTTCTGCCAAAACTTCGCGACGCGCATAATATCCTCGTACGAAGAGTCGGTGAAAAGCTTATTATTACGATTCACTGCCATACAGACCCGTTCCTTTCCACAGAAGAAGCGCATGATGCTGCTTCAGACCTTGAACGTTCGCTTATGGAGAAAAAAGAATACCGTCTGGAGAGGGTCGTGGTTCACGTAGAGCCGATAGAATAAAAATTGACTAAAATCAAGCTTTATGGTAGTATAGGAAAGGAATCAAAAGTTCTCTTCATTAACCACACAAAGAAGGAGGCCTGTATGGCCAGAATAAGAAGAATCTACCGGGAGATTTTCCCGGAAAACACCAAACAAGAATGGCGAGTAAAAGCCTATTCCTGGGGAATCGGATATGTACCGCTCGGAAAGTATATCACTCTCCGGAACGAAAAACCCGTAGCCCTTCGCCTTGAAATCCTTAATGCCGGGACTCATACCCCGCAAGCGGGAGAAATATGGCGGGTGACCCCGACCGCGTGGACTTTACCCGGCAAAAAAGATAAAGAAGGAAGGACTATTGCCGTCATTGAAGGTACTCTGGACGAAAAAGTCGTTCAAGTTGAAAAATCCTTTGATCATCGCGCTCGCGAATTGAAGATCAAAACGCGATGCGGCGCCGTCGTACGGGAAGAAACCAAAAGACTCGCTACGGACATCGTTCCCTTCAGAGATCCTGCCGACCATAATCGCGTCCTGTATATGGAAGTGACCTTGGTTGAAGGAAAGACGGCGAAGAAAAAATTGCAGCGAGTGGGCACACTGGAAAGTTATGTGGCCGCGCGGGCAGCAAATCTTCGCGAACTCATTGAAGGCGGTCTTGAAAACCCCTACAAGGGCGCAAGAAAAACAAAAGGCGTTATTGAAAAATATGCCAAAGTCCCGCTGGAAGAACTGGTTAATCTCCCTCCGCTCTTATCGTAGCAAACACCGCATAGCAGAGCTATGCAAAACCGCCCCTTTATCGGGGCGGTTTTTTACTATATCATTTCCTTTTTCTCTTTCCTGAATCCGAAGTAAGCGACAACTGCTGCAAAAATCGCGATACCGACAATTACCTTATTTCTGTTCTGTTCCTTTGTCTTGTCAGAAGAAGAATCAACGTCCGTTTTAGAAGTGGAAGCGAGTTCTTCCGGAGTCATTTCCGTTATCTCTATATTTTTTGGAATAGTCTTTTCAATTTTTTTTATTGAAGGGGCAACGGGTTCCGGGCCTTTCAACGTTTGAGAGGCTGCGGCGGGAGCCGTAGCGCATTTCCCCACCGTAAATTCCCCCGATGCCTTTCCCGACACTTCGTATTCATTATTGGCAAATCCTTTCCATGCGTACGTACCGGTAGGCAGAGACACTTCGCGGCTCAACGTGATGTTGTTTTTTGTAATCATATCTCCGGTAACTTCGTAATATCCGCCGACGGTAGGTTCATTGGTAAGAGATACTTTTGCCACGCCGGTTCCGCCGTTACAGGTGACTTTCCCCACAACAACCGCAAACGTTACCGGTTTTAAAGAAACTTCAGTGGAAGTCGCCGCCTCTTGCGCAAAAGCGGCATACGACGCGCTTAAAAGCAGCAAAGAAAAAACCGAGGTGAACAAAATGGCTCTTGTATTATTTTTTTCTTGCATAATTATTTCTCATTAACTTTTTTATCTTTCTAAAATTCTTTTTATCGCTTCTTTTATGGAAGATGCTCCCATTCCGTAGCGTTCAATAAGTTCATCGGGGGTTCCGGATTGCCCAAACACATCATCAGCTCCGATAAATTCCATAGGCGTCGGTCGGTTTTTCGCAAGGAACTCGGCAACGGCTCCGCCCATCCCTCCATATTTTTGGTGTTCTTCAACGGCAATGATCTTCCCTCCGGAACTTTCCACAAATTGCAAAACACCTTCTTCATCCAGAGGCTTTATAGTCGCAAGATTCAGTACGGAAACAAAAATTCCCTCGTTCTCCAATTCTTTCGCCGCCTTAATGCTATCATACACAAGATGCCCACAAGCGACAATTCCCGCAACGGCCTTTTCTTTCGGCGTAAAAAACACCTGTGATTTTCCTATTTCAAAAGGCGTTTCCTCTGCAGTAATGACGGCCGTCTTGGGGCGAGAAAGACGGAGATAGGCCGGAGTATTTGTTTTTGCCATAGCAACCGTCGCTTTCTTGGCTTCTATCGCATCGCACGGAACAATGACCGTCATATTCGGTAAAACCCGAGCAAGAGCGATATCTTCCAAACATTGATGAGAACCGCCGTCTTCTCCGACGGTCACCCCGCTATGGCTTCCGATGATTTTTACGTTCGCATTGTTGTAGCAGATGGTCGTCCGAATCTGTTCCCAATTTCGTCCGGGAGAAAACACCGCATATGAACCGATGAACGGGACTTTTCCCATTGCCGCCATCCCCGAAGCCACACTCGCCATGGACTGCTCGGCAATTCCCATTTCAAAAAACCTCTCGGGATATTTTTTTGTAAAACCGTCCATCTTCACCGACTCGGTCAGATCCGCGCAAAGAGCGACCACATTTTTATTCTCATCTCCCGCAAGCAAAAGCCCTTCGCTGAATCCCTCGCGAGTCGCTTTCATTTCAATATCAGATGAAAAAATTTTAGGATTGAGAATCATAGAGATGGATTTTTTAAAACTGAAATAAATCTTTCCGCTTCTTCCTTACTCGGGGCTTTGCCATGCCAGTGATAATCATTTTCAATTTCAGGAACGCCTTTTCCCGGAATCGTGCGGGCAATAATGATGCTCGGCTTGTCGGTAATCGCTTGTGCCTCAACAAGAGCATTGTTGAGAGATTGAAAATCATGACCGTCCGCTTCTATCGCGTGCCAATTGAATGCTTCAAATTTTTCTTTGAGCGGTAGAAGAGGCATCACCTTATCGGTAGACCCGTCAATCTGGATATTGTTTCTGTCAACGATGCCGATAAGTTTTCCGAGTTTTTCTTTTCCCGCAAGCATGGCGGCCTCCCAGATCTGCCCCTCATTAAGTTCCCCGTCTCCCATAAGGCAATAGACTTGATTTTCCTTGCCGTCCACTCGCAGAGCAAGCGCCATGCCGACGGCCTGCGACAGACCTTCCCCGAGCGGGCCGGAACTCGTTTCCATAGCCGGCAAAAATTCCCGGTGGGGATGCCCTTGCAACCGGGAACCGAATTTCCGCAAAGTTTTTAATTCTTCAAGAGGAAGATATCCGGCATGGGCCATGGTCGCGTACAGCACCGGACAAATATGTCCGTTGGACAACACCAATCTATCCCGTTCACTCCATGAAGGATTCTGCGGATCATGTTTCAACATATAAAAATACAAGAGAGCGAAAACATCCGCCATGCCGAGAGGTCCTCCCGTATGTCCGGATTTTGCTTCGGCAAGCATTTCAATAATGGAAATGCGAATATCTCTTGCCTTCTCTTCCAGCTCTTTTATTTTTATATTGGATAAAATAGTCGTCATAGTTTTATTTTTTTAGGCTTGCCCTGCGTAGCTAGAGCGGAGCAGGGTTTTTTCGGAAAAATCGCTTGCGAGTTTTTTAAATTCGATAACGGCTTCGTCCGCGCCCCGATCATAAGCCGGTTCCAGATCCGAAATTTCAACACTCTTCCCGATATCATAGACGGAAGAAAGCATAGAAGTATCTATTCCTTCAAATTCGGATTTCTTTTTGAATATCGCGGACCCGACAACTAACCGGTCAGCTCCCGCTTCCAAAAGTTTTGGCGCCGTTTCCAAACTCACTCCGCCATCTACACTAATAGGAAGTTGCGGATACACCTGTCTCATTTTTGATATTTTCTCAAACACCCGGCTATCAAAAGGATTTCCTTGAAAACCTATCTGAAAAATTCCCATGAACTGCGCGAAATCCGCCCCGGCGTCAATGTATTTGTAAACATCTTCGTTGTTTGTTTCCATTCCGATGGCCACGCCGATTTCAACCACGCCTTTCCACTCTTTTATCAAAGAAAGAAGTTTTTGCGTCGTCTCAACGTGAACGATAATGCGATGGAATCCGGCATTCACCCACTCGGCAAAACTTTCTTCCGGGTTCTGCACCATAAGGTCAACTTCATAATTGACGTCTTTCCAAAAAGGCAACCCGACTTCCCCGCTCGTAAGCTTATCCATTTCCTCCTGTCCGCCCGGAACAAACGGCCAATTCACCGAAGGGGTAACCGTTCCGTCCATCACATCAAGATGCACTGTTTTCACGCGCCGTCGCACGGAGCCAATCTTTTGTTCCAATTCTTGAAAACTCTGCGGCATGACCGCGGGTATTATTTCTATCATAAATTAAAAGGAATAAAGAATGAAGAAATAAGCAACAAGGGAACGATAACCGTTTTCTTTTTTCTTGTTGCTCTATTCTTTTTGCTTGTTGTTAATTACTTTCCAAGAAATTTTTCTATTTCTAGAATCTTCTTTATTCTTCTCGCATGCCTCTCTTCTCCGGAAAACGGCGTATCCAGCCATTCGCGGACGGCGCGTTTCGCAATTTCTTCATTGATAAATCTGGCGCCGAGAGAAAGGATATTGGAATCGTTGTGCGAGCGGGTAAGGAAAATTTCATCGGGAACCTCAGATCCGTCTTTCGGTTCATACTGACCGTTAAAAACCACGGCGCGGATGTTCGGGAATTTATTGGCAACCATCGCCTCTCCTTGTCCTGATCCGCCCAGTACAATACCGCGGATACTCGCATTGTTTGCAGAAGAAACCTCCTTCACCGCCTCCGCAATAAAGTCCGGATAGTCGTCATTTTCATCAAGGACAAGGTTCCCTTTATCGGTTACCTCGTGCCCGAGCTCGCGCAAAAACGGCACCAGTTTTTCCTTGAGTTCAAATCCCGCATGGTCAGTGGCGATGTAAATTTTCATAAATGCTTATTTGATGAATGATGCTAATTTCGCGGCATGTTCCACGAGCGCGCTCGTATACCCTATTTCGTTGTCATACCATGCGCAGACCTTCACGAGATTTCCATCCACGACTTTCGTAAGCGTAAGGTCGGCGATAGAGGCAATGCGCTGACCGATGATATCGGAAGAAACAAGCTGTTCTTCCGTCACAGTAAAGATCTTGTTCCAGCGTTCGGTTTTTGCCGCTTCTTTCAAAATGGAATTTATTTCTTCAACGGTCGTATTTCTCTTCGCAAGGAAAGTCACGTCTGACATGGAACCGGTAATAACGGGAATACGGAAAGCGATACCATCAAATTTTCCTTTCAGGTCGGTAATAACTTCCGTAACGGCAATAGCCGCTCCGGTCGTTGAAGGAACGATGTTCTGCGCAGCCGCCCGGCCACGGCGCCAATCTTTCGCATCGGGAGAATCAACCAGTTTTTGCGTTCCCGTATAGGCATGGATAGTGGAGAGCATAGCCTTTTCAACGCCGATGGCTTCATGAAGAATCTGAATAATCGGACTGACGGAATTTGTCGTACAGGAAGCGTTGGAAGAAATTTGACAGGTGGCGAATTTATCCTCATTGATTCCGGAAAGGATGGATGCGCCGACGACCCCCTCGGGAGGAATTCCTTTTACGGGTGAAGTTACCACGACTCTTTTTGCGCCGGCATCCAAATGGAATTTCGCTTTTTCATACGATTCAAAAAAACCCGTCGCTTCAATAACAAGCCCGATACCCAATTCACCCCACGGCAATTTCGCCGGATCTTTTTCAGAAATCATCTGAATTTCCTTTCCATTCACGACAAGAAACTTTTTTCCGTCGGTCTCCTTTACTTCCACATCAAACGGGCTTCTTCCGTAAGCCGTGTCATATTTCATGAGATAAGCGATATTATTCAAATCTCCCAGATCATTCGCCGCGACGATATCAAATTCCGGACGTCCGAGAGCCAGGGTCAAAAACGACCTTCCGATCCTCCCCATCCCATTAATTGCGATTTTTATTGCCATAATATCAATAACTAAAATGAATAATGCTTATTCTGTAGTATATCAAAATAATTGGAACGAGGAAACAAAAAAGAGGCGGAAAATCCGCCTCTTTCGTTTATAATATCCCCTCTTCGTCAAAAATATCAAAACCGAACTTTCTGGTTGAATTTTTAATAAGCCAATCGCCAATGGCTTCTTTTTGAGTATCTCCCATTCCCGACAAATCGTTAGGGGTAGGAGGAACAAACTCGGCAACGAAGCGATCTGATTGTTTTGCTTTTCTTACCCGCAAACCGGTACTTTGTGACATAGGACACCTCCGTTTAAAAACAATGCCGTTTTTAAACTATAACAGAACCACTACTTTGTCAACTCGGTTTCAAATAGTTTTTTCAATATCTGCGGATTAGCGCTTCCTTTGCTTGCCTTCATTCCCTGTCCTACTAAGAACATGATGCCGGCTTCTTTTCCGGCTCGGTATCCACTGACTACTTTTTCGTTTTCAGCGATTATTTTCTGAACCATCGCAAGCAATTCGCCTTCGTCATTTTTCTGAATCAATCCTTTTTCTTCGGCAATCTTCTGCGGTTCACCGCCTTCTTTAAACATAATCGCGAGAGTGTCTTTTGCTCCGCGAGAAGAAAGCTCTCCGCCGTTCGCCATTTTAATGAGAGCGGCAAAGTTTTCGGAAGTGATATTTTTGAACGGATCAATGTCGGGATTATTTTTCTGAAGCCCGGCAAAGTCGGAAGTGATGTAGTTTGAGACGAGAGCCGCAAGCTTTTTATCTCCGGAGATTTTAACGACCTCCTCAAAAAAATCGCCGAGTTTCATATCAAAAATATACATCTCGCGGTCTTCCGCCTTTACTCCGTATTCCGAGTCAAAACGCGCGCGTTTCTGTTCCGGCAATTCTGGAAGTTCCGGATTTAAAAATTCCGGCAGTTCGCTCAATTTCAACTTCGGAAGATCGGGGTCGGGAAAATATCGGTAATCATGAGCGTTTTCTTTGCTTCTTTGCGAATAGGTTTCCTGTTTCGCTTCATTCCAGCCTCGCGTTTCCTGTATTACCTTCTCTCCTTTTTCCAAGAGTTCAATATGACGCGCCACTTCAAAAGCGATGGCTTTTTCTACCGTGCGAAAAGAATTGAGATTTTTCACTTCGCATTTCGTACCAAACGTATCCGTTTTGGAAACCGAGATATTCGCCTCCACGCGCATCTCGCCTTTTTCCATGTTCGCGTGGGACACGCCGAGATAACGAAGAAGCAGCTGCAGTTCGCGAGCAAAATTCACCGCCTGTTCCGCGCTTCCAATAACAGGTTCGGTAACGAGTTCCATCAACGGCACTCCTGCACGATTGAAATCCACAAGGGAGTAATCGCCTTTTTCGTGAGAAGATTTTGCGGTATCTTCTTCCAAATGCACCCGAGTGATTTTCACCCCCGCGAGTTCTCCTCCTGATACGAGCGGATACTGATACTGACTGATCTGATAGCCTTTCGGTATGTCCGGATAAAAATAATTTTTTCGGTCAAATTCGGTAAAATCGGCAAGCTTCGCCCCGAGCGCTTTTCCGACTTTGAGGACGTGCTTTACGGCTTCTTTATTGATGACAGGCAAAGTTCCGGGGTATCCCATGCAAACCGGACAGATATTAACATTCGGTTTTTTTTCTTCCGGGTCATTCTTTGAGGTGCAAAACATCTTCGTTCGAGTGCGAAGTTCCGCATGAATCTCCAAACCAATCGTTGTTTTGTATTCCATAACACCGATAATATCACGAAAAAGGAGGAAAACCAAGACAAAAAAACCGCCCGAGAAAGTTCGGACGGCTATTCATAAAAATTATCTCAGATTCGCAAACCACGTCGTTACCGGTTCCATATTGTCGCTGTTTTGATTGAATTTCCCGTCGCCGTCATCAGTATAGATAGTGGCAAAAAACTCATCGCCCGACATGGTTCCGCGAGAAAGAGCAAGCGCTTTATTTGAATACAATCCGGGGCGCAAAAGAGAGCTCACTCCGACCGCCTCGTTCTTGCTGTTGTATATCACGATAAACCCATTCTGTTTCAATCCGGCAGAAAGGATTGTCACGCGATCGGATATTTTTTGGTCAAGAATAAAAACATGTTCTCTTCCCTCGTAAACGATTGGAGATTTTGCTTCGTATCTCATATTCCGAGAACTTCTCTTAGTCATAACCACCGCGTTCAAAAGGAGCATAAGAACAAAAAGTCCGACAACGACGATAATCGGCACAGTATAATCACGATCCTTCGTATTCTTTTTTTTCATAAAAATAGTTGTTTAATACTCTTATTATACGAAATAAAATGGAAAGAACCAAAAGTAAAGAGGTGGAAAACTTTTTTTTGCTAAGCATCCGAAGCTCTGGACAACTACCATAAATTATGGTAATATCAAATCAGTAAGAGGTTTTGAACATTGATAACAGGCAGGGCTGTCTGTAATGTATCCGAAAATTTTTCCTCAAAGGAGGAATTATGTCTGTCCCCATTTGTGTTCTGGATACCAACGTGTTAATAGCCAATCCGACGGCTATAGTGCGTTTTAAGGCGAATAACTTGTTTATTCCCTCCATCGTAGTAGAGGAGTTAAGCGATATTGAAAAAAAGAGTACAGGGAAAGCCAAAGAAAATACTCGCCGCGCCCTCCAATATATTCTGAAAATCATCACCGGAAAAACACCGGAAGAGATAGAAAAAGGGATATCCATCTCTCTTCTCTCCAAAACGGTGTTTAATAAATTTACGCCGGCTGAAGAACCTTCCGGATTTATCTTTTTCCAAACTCGACCGGTCGGAACCGTTCCAACCATTTTCTCAAAAGAAACGAATGACAACGAAATACTCGCGGTCGCGATTGCTTTAAAAGAAAAGGGGAAGGAAGTGTCTATCGTAACCAACGATAAGTCGGTTCAAATAAAAGCGAGTCTTCAAGGGATACCCTTTGAATCTTTTGAAAAGGAAGCGCCGGCTCAAAAAAAAGAACGGAGAAAACGCCCGCGCAATCATACTTCTCGGAGGTATCACTCGCGATGGGGTAATCATTGATATGAAAAAGCTTTAGTACAGAACTGCCCCGGCAAAAGCCGGGGCAGTATTTTTTTAATACTCTTCCAATTGGCGTTTTATTTCCAATTCTTTTTCTTTTTTCTTCAGCGATTCTTCTTGCGACACAACCGTCATTTCTTTTTCAATTTCAAGCAATCGGTCATATTTTGCCAACCTCTCGGGTTGAGTATGCGCGCCGGCTTTAATGCCGTAAGCGCCGACACCGACAGCGAGATCCGCGATAAAAGAATCCATCGTTTCTCCCGAACGATGAGAAACGATTATTTTCCACCCCGCATTCCTGGCTTCGCGTATCGCTTCAAACGTTTCTATCACAGTGCCTATCTGATTCGGTTTGATAATAATGGCATTCGCTACACCGCGCGTAGCAAGCTTCTTCACCAGAACGGGGTTGGTCGTCGTAAGATCATCGCCCACCACCAGCACTTCTTCTCCTACCCAGCGCACCAGTTTTTCAAATCCGTCATAATCTTTTTCTTCAAAGGGATCTTCAATACTCCGCAGGTTGAATTTTTCCACGAGATCTTTGTACAAAATAAAGAGTTCTCCCCGACCCAAAGGCTGTCCGAGAATCTCATATTTTCCATTCTTGTAAAATTCCGAGGCTGCCGCGTCTATCGCGATAAAAATGTCCTTTTCTCCCGCAATGCATTCGGATAAAATCTCAAAAGGTTTTTCCAGCGTTTCAAATCTCGGGGCGAAACCTCCTTCATCCCCCATATAATAATTTACCTGTTCGGCATCAAGCTTTTCTTTTACTTTTTGAAAAATCGATTTCGCTTTTTCATTCGCCGCCGCCAAAGTTTCTCCTCCTACCGCCAAAATATATTCCTGAAAAGGCAGACGGAAATCGGCATGCCTTCCGCCGTTCAAAGTATTCATGTAGAGCAAAGGCTTCGCGGTCTCAAACTTCCCTTTTTTGGAAATGAACTGCCATAAGGGAATGTTTCGTATCTTCGCTTCAAGGCGCGCCATTGCCATGCTTACGCCGAGCATCGCGTTCGCTCCGATATGTTTTTTGTTCGGAGTCAAATCCAAAGAAAGCATGATATGATCAACATCTTCCATATCAACAATGTGTCCGATAATCTTCGGGGCTATTGCTTTTTCTATGTTCTCTATCGCTTTTGCGACCCCGCCGTCTTCATCGCGCATTTCAAACGCTTCGTTCGTTCCGGTGCTTTTTCCCGAAGGAACCGCCGCTTTCGCGCTTATATTTTCAAAATCGGAAAAGATTTCCACCTCAATCGTCGGCGACCCGCGGGAATCAAGTATCTGTCGCGCAACGCATTTCGTTATTTTGGGAGTATGTTGTATTGCCATAAAATATGAGTTATTCGTTTACAGTATATCATAAACCCGGCTATTCAATGAATAGCCGGGTTTATTCTTTTCTTTATTGCGTCTGCGCGTTCTGCCTTTGTCTTTCCTCTTCTTTCGCCACTTCAAAGGTCATCGGAACCACAGAATCGGAATTAAGGGAAACCGAGTCTATGTTTTGACTGATCAAAAATCTCAAGAAATCAGGATAATCGGACGGAGCCTGTCCGCAGAAGCCGATATATTTTCCTCGGCGATGACAAGCTTCAATGGCCATGGTAATAAGTTTTTTTACCGACGGATCATTTTCATTTGAGATCGGCGCAATGACCGCATTGTCGCGATCCATGCCGAGCGTCAGCTGAGCAAGGTCGTTGGAACCGATAGAGAACCCGTCAAAAATATCAAGAAAAGCATCGGCGTTCAGAACATTCGTCGGAATTTCGCACATCACAAAAATTTTCAGATCTTTTTCTTTTTGAGTCAATCCGAAGTTTTTCATGATATCAACCACCTCTTGTCCTTCTTTCGGCGTTCGACAGAACGGAATCATAACCTGGACATTTTCAAGCCCGAATTTTTCTCGGACTCTTTTTATGGCTTTGCATTCAAGTTCAAACGCTTCCGCAAAGTTCGGATGAGCGTACCGAGACGCTCCCCGCCAGCCGATCATCGGATTTTCTTCGGACGGTTCGTAATTCTCTCCCCCGAGAAGCTGCCGATACTCGTTTGTTTTAAAATCAGAGAAACGGACAATAACCTGATACGGATGGAATGCGGCGCCGATCTGAGCGATTCCTTCGGCAAGTTTTTCAATATAAAATTCTTTTTTATCCGGATATCCTTCGGTAATCTTTTCTATCTTCGCCTGCAGTTTTCGGTCTTTCAGTTCTTTAAAATGAATAAGCGCCATCGGATGCACCTGAATGCCGGAAATAATAATGAACTCTTCGCGAGCAAGACCGACCCCTTTGTGGGGCAAGAAAGAATGGCCGAAAGCGCCTTCGGGCGAACCGACGTTCAAACAAATTTTTGTTTTCACTTCCGGGATATTTCCCAAGTCAAAAGTTTTTTTCTCAAAAGCGACTTCTCCTTTGTAGATGCGTCCGATATCGCCGAGAGAAGCATCAACCGTAATAATATCTCCGGTCTTCACTTTGGAAAGCACTCCGTCCGCTCCGACCACGGCGGGAATTCCGAGTTCGCGGGAAACGATGGCCGCATGAGAAGTCCGTCCGCCTTTTTCCGTGACGATAGCCTTCGCTATTTTCATAATCGGTTCCCAGTCAGGGTCCGTAATCTTCGTGATAAGAATTTCTCCTTCCTTGAATTCGGAAAGTTTCGCCGTGGAAAGAATAACTCTTGCCGTACCCGTCACGATCTTTTTTCCGACAGAAACACCCTGCGCCACATGAGGTTTCTTTTCCGTCAGCGTATATTCCTCCATAATAAAACCTTTTTTCTCAGCCTGAACTGTTTCTGGTCTCGCCTGCACGATAAAAAGTTCATTCGTCATGCCGTCTTTCGCCCATTCAATATCCATCGGCATCGGATGCCCGGAACGCGACGTATAGTGTTTTTCTATGATAACCCCCCATTTGGAAAGCGTAAGAATTTCTTCATCGGTCAAAGAGAATTTTTTCCGGTCAGCCTCGGGAACAGAAACTTCTTTCACTGGCCGGCTTCCGGAAGAGTAGATCATCTTCACGGATTTTCCTCCGAGGGTTTTTTTGATTATGGCGGAATACCCTTTTTCCAAAGTCGGTTTGAAAACAATAAATTCATCGGGGGTAACTTTTCCTTGCACGATCATTTCCCCCAAGCCGTACGAAGCATTTATTTCCACCACGTTGCGAAAACCGGTTTCGGTATCCAGCGTAAACATGACCCCCGAAGCGCCCTTGTCTGAACGAACCATTTTTTGAACGCCGACAGAAAGAGCGATGGCCATATGATCAAACCCTTTGTCTGTGCGATAAGAGATAGCACGATTCGTGAAGAGCGAAGCGAAGGCTTTTCTGATAGCATTCATCACATTCTTGTCTCCCGAAACATTCAGAAAAGTTTCGTGTTCTCCGGCAAATGAGGCTCCTGGAAGATCTTCGGCTGTAGCGGAAGACCGGACCGCAACGTCAGTACCCTTGGAACCGGAATCCGCCGATATTTTTCGGTATCCCTCCAATATCTCTTTTTCCAAATCCGGAGGAAACGAAGTTTTCAGAAAAAGCTCGCGGGCTTTTTTCCCTCTTTTTTCCAGATCGCGGATATTTTTCGTATCCAATCCTTCAAGCGCTTCTTTCACTCTGTCCTGAAGTCCCGTATGCGACATAAAGTACCGATACCCGCTCGCGGTAATGACAAAAGCATTCGGTATGCGAATACCTTGCGGAACGAGAGCGTTGTACATTTCACCAAGAGAGGCATTTTTCCCTCCAACGTATCTAACGTCGTCATTAGTGATATCCGATAGCCACAAAATATATTTTCCCTCTTTTTCATTCATAGTTTTTATGAAAACTTTTTATTTTTATAGACATGAAAATTATACCATCTTTCGCAAGAGGGAGAAAAGGAATAACATTTTTTTCTTGAAACAAGAACTACCTTTGTAGAAGAAAATAGAGATCCGCTACATTTGCGCCCGTTGGGCCGGTATGAATATGCCCGCCGGCTTGTTTGAAAAATTCAAAAGAATTATTATTCGCGAGAAAATTTTCCGGCAGCAGTCCGAGAGTTTTCGCTTTTTCAAAAAGTTCTTTATCCCCCACGGCTCCGCCCGCATCGCTGTAATCTTTTCCGTCAGAAGAGGCGCCGACCAAAACAGCGCTCTCTTTCAAATAAGAAAGCCCCGCTAAAACCAACTCCTGATTTCTCCCGCCGATGCCATGATCTTGAACAACATTAACCGTGGTTTCTCCTCCATACAGCAAACAAGTTTTCGGCGGCAGTTCTTTTTTCGCGAGTTCTTCTCCGAATTCCCGAGCTATTCCTTGAATGCGTTCATTTTCAATCTTCGCGTTATATCCGAGTTCTTCCGCTTTTTTTGACATCATTTGAAGAGCGATATCATTCGTAACCACCAACAGATTTTTCACGTTCGCAAAATACTTTTCTTCTTTCGGCGTTTCTATCGTTTCAAGTTCCGGAAGTCCGCATTCCGCGCGGATATCATATTTTTCAAGAATCGCATCCGCTTCGTCTTTCGTACTTTGGTCAAGTACCGTCGGGCCGGAAGCAATCGTGGCAAGATCGTTTCCCGGCACATCGGAAAAAATAAGGGAAATAACTTTTGCCGGATAGACGATTTTTGCGAGAGAGCCTCCTTGTATCTCCGAAAGATGTTTCCGTACGATATTCAATTCGCGGATCGGCGCGCTTTTATCCATGAGTTTTTTCGTGATGGCCGTCAGTTCGTCCGTCGTTATTTTATGCGGCAAAGACAAAAGAGAGGATCCTCCTCCGGAGATGACCGCAATCACCAAATCCTTTTCTGAAAGTCCGGAAATCATCGCAACGATTTCTTTTACCGCCAAGACATTCTGTTCCGAAGGATACGGATGCGTTCCGACAAAAGAACGGAGTTTTTTGAATTCCGCCGGTTTCATATCAATGACCGCTCCGTCGGTTATATTTTCTCCGAGAATCTCTTCCAGCGCTTGCCCGGCGTCACTCGCGCATTTTCCTATCGCAATGACAAAAATCCGTTCGTAATCCGAAAGCCGGATACTTTCATTGTTAAATCGAACGACATCATCGGTTCTTATTACCGCATTTCGTATCGCTTGTTTGGTAAGAATCGCTCCGTATCCCGCTTCCAAAATATCCAAAGCGTCGCGACGCAAAACATTCGTCGCCAATTCGTCATAGTTTTTTATGAGATGTTCCATACGAAAGAGTATACCAAAAATCCCGCCCGAGGGCGAAGCCTCAAGCGGGATTTTTATAGTAAGAGGACAGACTGAGTAAGTCCTATTTTATTGTCCGATATCATCCATGATAGCAAGAACCTCCGAGGGATAAGAAGCCATGACCGTTCCATTGTAATGGTGGAGTTTTAATTTTGTAGAACCGCTGTAATAATCTGCCGTATTCGGATTGTCTCCGCCGAGATTTCTGGCAAGAACTTCAATAGCCTCATTAAAGCTTTTGAAAGTCACTTTACAGGAAGCCCAACCGAAAGGATTGTGCCCGCAAGCCTGTTTTCCTCCAGTTGACTCTCTCACAGCAATAGCCGGAAGAAGTCTCCAGTCAAGATCGTGCTCATCGGCTTCCTTTGCCATTTTTTTTCCGAAACCGTAAAGAGGCATACTTTTTTCTTTAAAGTATGCGTCAATCTTCTCGGCATGAGAGTCAAGAAGATCAGCCTTCTCTTGCTGTTCAATCTGAGCCGCAGACGGAGTCTGGAGGACATCGGGAGAAACAAAGGGAGAAGTGAGTCCCATCGCAAGAACCGGCAGAACGGCGACGGACCGCGTAAATTGTAGTATGGTGGTAAACATTTTTTAGCGGTTGTGCTCCGCCAACGCCGTAGAGAGTTTTGTCAGCCCCGTTAAGCCAAAATAGCCAATAATATGGGGCTCTTTATGCACTTGCCCAATCTCAGAAGTGAGGGTGGGTCTTGCCTAAGCAAGCATTACCGAATATCTCCATCTTAGCACAAACAGGTCAAAAAAGCAATGGTTTTGAAACACTTTTTAAAATGTGTCAAAACCCGCCCGTCGGGAAGGTTTCCCGAGAGCCAGCGGCAAAAATACCCTAAAAGACAAGTCACCCTATACTCCGCCAAGGGAAGAATAGGTGCTGACAAAAGACGGTATGGCGAAGAGAAGTCCGACCAAAGGAAGGACTAAAAAGACGACGGTCACCACCATTGTCCAAAAGATGTATTTCCGGGTCTTCTCCACAGAAACGAGGATTTTCTCCAGTTTCTCCTCATCTTTCGCTAATCGTTCCAGTATTTCATTTTCCATGTAAATATAAGTTTAAACGGGTAAATTTTCTAAAAATTCTCTTAATTTTTCAAGCGCAATTTTTCTCATTCCCGATTCGTGCCAGTCTTCCGAACTCATCTCTCCACGCGTTTTATCGTATCCGTCCGGAATGAATATCTTATCCCAGCCGAAACCTCCTTCTCCTCTCGGTTCTTTTGCCATAGAGCCTTTCACTTTTCCGGAAAAAACATGCACATCGTCCCCGTCGCAATAAGCAAATTGCACTTCGGTGACAGCCTCCCTATTATCGTAAGAATCAAGAAGCCGGCATATTCCTTCATTTCCCAAAGCCGTATCAAACCATTTAATGAGAGGGCCGGGCAATCCTTGCATCGCCGTAAAGACGACGGAGACATCTTCAATCAAAACCGGCGCTCCGACTTCCGCAAAAGCTCTCCGCGCTTTATCTTCCACTACCTCGCGAAGCGAGAGCGATTGTATCTCGGGAAGATCCAATTTTTTATGAGTAACGGGAAGATGAAAATAATCCGCCAAGTATTTCGCTTTGCCGGCATTGCCCGTGATAAAAATAAGCTCGGTATTTTTCATTTATTTTTTCTTTTTTACTCCTCTGAAAAACAGAACGGAATTCCCGAGAGGAACAAAATCCGTCGCAAAATTATAAAATGCCGCAAGCGCCAATCCCGCCATTCCGGTAAAAACGAGGAGAAAACCGATGGCATTGCTTACGATCCACAAAACAATATCCGTATTCACCACCCGCCTTGTCCGCCGTCCGAGGTCTATCATTTCGGTAAGGTTTGAGATGTCATCGTTCAAGACCACAATATCCGCCGCTTCAACGGCAACCGCCGTCCCCCCTCCGCCCATGGCGACCCCGACATCCGCGCGAGAAAGCGCCGGCGCGTCATTGATTCCGTCTCCCACCATGCAAACCGTGCCGAGAGAAGAAAGCTTTTCTATTTCGCGAAGCTTATCTTCCGGTTTCAGAGAAGAACGGTACTCCGTAATTCCGAGGGCAGCGGCGGTTTCTTTTGCTACCGCCTCGTTATCTCCCGTCAGCATAATGACGCGAATCCCCATCGCGCGAAGTTTTGCCATAGATTCTTTCGCTCCGGCTCTTACCACATCAGCAATAGAAATAACTCCGAGCACTTTATTGTTCGCAATGACAAAAAACGCCGTTTCCCCTCTTTCTCCCGCGCTGTCAAAAGCATTTCGCGCGTTTTCAGAGAGAACGATGTCATGGTCATACACCATGGACATGTTCCCGACAAAAATATCCTCTCCGTCTTTTCTCGCACGAACGCCTTTCCCCTCCACCAGTTTGTAATCTTCCGGATCAGGCAATACTCCGCAATTTTTCACGGCCTCGCGATACACCGCTTTTCCGATAGGATGGTCGGAGAATTTCTCGGCGACGCCTATCGCCCGCCAAAATCTTTTGTCTGAAACGCCGGGTTCAAAGATGACCGCTTTTACCGCCACGGTTCCATACGTAAGCGTTCCGGTTTTATCCAAAACAACCATCTTTGTTCGGGAAATGGCATCCAGCCATTCTCCTCCCTTTATAATCACCCCTTGTTTTGCCGCATATCCGAGCGCAGCGGCAACGGCCATCGGAATGGCGACCGCCATGTCATCAGCGCAAGCAACCAAAAACAAAGCGCCGACCATTACCATGTTGTGAGTAAAGTAATAGGTCAAAGCGCCGAGGATAATAACGACCGGAAGAAAAATTCCGGCAAACCGATCCGCCAAACGTTCCGAATGAGATTTATTTTTTGCGGCTTCTTTTACCAACCTGATCATGCGGTCAAGAGTGGAATCCTTTCCGACACGAACCGCTTTCACTCTCAAGAATCCGACTTCGTTTATCGTTCCGCTCAAAACCTCATCGCCGATGATCTTTTCAACGAATCGCGACTCGCCGGTGACCGAAGCCTCGTTTATCTCGGCTTTTCCCGACACGACCACTCCGTCAACCGGAACGACTTCTCCGTTTTTTACGATAAGAATATCATCTTTCCGAATCAGCGATGCGTCTATATCTTCCAGCTCTCCGCCGGGTGTTTCGCGCGTCGCCGTCCGAGGCTTAAGAGAAAGAAGTTCCTTGATAGCATTTCCAGCGCGCGATTCCGTTTTCCACTCCAAGAGATCGGCAAACGCGAGCATAAGCACGATAAAAGCGGCGGAAGGAACCTCGCCCGCAAAAAAAGCGATGGCAACGGCGAAGATATTAAAAGTATCTATCCCGATCTTTTTCTTCAGCACAGACTGAACGGCGCCGACGGCGGTTTCTATTGAACCGAGAAGCGCAATAATAAGGAGAAAAATCTTAACCTGCCCGTGAGTCAAATAAAAGTGAAAAAGCGCCAAAGCAAGCAAGCCTATCAAAAGATACTGGCGGTAAGGCTCCGTTAAAAACTTTTTAACAAAAGTTGAAACCATTTTTTTGTTTTATAAAAGTATGGAGAAAAAAGCGTTTATAAAGAAAAGAACGATACCGAAAAGGAATGCGGTAAAGAAAGAGGCGATAAAAAATCCGGGAACGATCCACGCGGCAAGCAAAATAAGCGCGGTATTTACCACCAAAGCAAACAGTCCGAGCGTAAGGACGGTAACGGGCAGCGTAAGGAACAACAGTATCGGTTTCAGGAAAGTATTCAGTATGCCGAGAACGACCGCCACAACGAGAGCGGTAAACCATCCCCTTACGGTAACCCCCGGGATAATATAGCTCGCAATAAGCACCGCGAGCGTGTGCAAAAAAAGATGAAGCAATGTTTTCATAGATACAGTATATCATGCCTCCAAAAAACGGCCACGGTTAAATGAGTGAATTTGACAATTCATTCGTTTGTATGCTTATATATAAAATAGGTTGAACATTCCAAAGAGGAGTAAAAAACATGGATATAATATCCGTTATTTTAGGAACAGGAATCTGCTTTGCTTTACTTGCGGCAGCCATCATTCTCGCCTTTTTCTTTCTTGATATACGAATCAAATGGAGAAGAAGAAAATGCAAATGCTTTAGAGAGCCCAAGGAAGAAATCCTTTCCGTGGCGCCACGCGTAAAGTTTCGCTTCACGGAAAAAGAGATAAATCGCGCATGGAAAACGGCAATCAAAAAAAGAGAAAGCGAAACAGGCCGCAAGTGGTACGAAATGCCGCCAGACGAACCGGAAGTTCCTCAAAAAACATCCAAACAACCATTTTATTGCCACTGGCGCAACGGCGAATGGGATAAAAAATTCCGCGACAAAGACGGAAACATTGTTGAGTAAAACACGGCCCGCAGAAATGCGGGCTGTTTTTTAAGAAACTATAATTCTTCAACCTCCGCCAGCTCTTGTTCTAAAATTATATCAGATTCTCCAAGAAGAAACTTCCCCTTAAATTTCTTTCCGTTCAAAAACAGTGGCACCCAATTAATATCGTCGGGCCACATTTCTTTGAAGGGAATTTCATCAACATGAAACCATTGCGGCTTCATTTCTTCGCTTTCCGCTATCTCCCCCAAAAAATTGTCCGACGTAAAGAAATGAACCTGAAGTATCTCAGGGTTTCCTTTGAATTCATATTCAATAATGCCGACTTTGCACAGGTTCTCCGCTTGTATCCCCGCCTCTTCTTTGAGTTCCCTTTTTGCCGCTTCTTCTATGGTTTCTTCTCCGGTAACCTTCCCTCCAAACCCATTCCACCTTCCCGCGCCGAATCCGCGTTTTTTCATTCCGAGCAAGATGTTCGGATGCTGATGAATAAGGCACAAGGTTAATAATTTTTTCATATGAAGGGTTTGTACTCGTAGGATAATTGATTGTATTCATCGGTCGGATACTCTCGAATTCCCGTTTCGTGCCACAAAACGAATTTTTCTATCCCCAGGTCCAGGGCCATTCTGCTGCAAACCGTACAAAGCGGTTTTCCTGATCTTTTTATTTCTCCTCTTTCGTTCACTCTCGTAAAATACAATTTTGACCCGGCGAGTTTTTCCGAATTTCTGCGAAGCGCGTCTATCATCGCTCTCCATTCCGCGTGCATGCAGCAAGTTTTATCATACTTCGGTTCGCCAAAATTGCGATCTTTGCCGCACATCCGATGTTCTTCTTTGTCCAAAGGCGGAGCATTATACCCCTCGCCGATGACGACCCCGTCTTTCACGATAACCGTCCCGCATTTCGCCTTCAAACACATTGCACTTTTCGCAACCTGTGCCGCTGTTTCCATCCATTCTTCTGCACTCTTACTTTTCATAAATTTCATTTAGCTTTTTCAACTACCCTTATTATACCGTTCGTGGCATCCACCTCGATAATGTCACCTGTTTTCAATACTTTCGTGGCAATCTTCGTACCGATAACGCACGGCTTTTTCATCTCGCGCGAAACAATTGCCGCATGACACGTTATACCGCCCTCGTCCGTTACGACCGCAATGGCTTTTTTCATTGCATCGCCAAAATCCACAGTCGTCATAGGTGCGACGATTATCTCCCCTACTTTTACTTCGTCTCTTTCTTTTCTTGTCAGCACAACCCTCGCTCTTCCCGAAACGATTCCCGGACACGCGACACTTCCGGTAATCTGTTCTTGTTTTTTTAATTCGGGGAAGTCTGTGGTGTTAAATCGAAAAACTTTATTGGTGAAGAGAATTTTTTTATCGTATGATACAAGACTCCACTCTTTAAGGCTTGTGTCCTCGGGAGGATATATTTCGTATAACAAATCTACACCGGAAAATAGCGACGAATTATTCCTCCAATCATCTATAAATTTTCTATCTTCATCAGTAACCGTTTCATACAGATCTTCAAGAATCAGCCGTGCGATAAGGAAATATGCCAGAAGCTCGGCAAAAACTTGTACATATTCGGAGTCATTCCCAAGCCGAATTCTTTGAAGGAGTTGTTCATTCAGTTCAGCCATTTTCAAAATATACCATCTCGCGTCTTCCATTTCTTTCGGGCGGACCGCTTCTATAAGTTCATCGCTTCTTTCATCCACAAATTGTTCTCCCAGTGAATTAATGACAAGGGTTTTAAACCCGGCACCGATCTCTTTTTCAAGATACTGAGTCCATCCGAGCACCTTTGCTTTTGCATGAAAAATATCCGAGCGTCTTCTTCCATAAGAAACCATTTTCTGTTTTCCAAGCTCTTCTTCAATCCCCTTCAATTCTTCCTGAGAAATCACATTCTCAATATTCGATTCGGGTAAAGCCCCGAGCGTTGTAATCGGACGGCTTTGCGTGATGTAAAATTTATCTTTTTCAAAAGCCCATTCGATATCGCATGGGAATCCATAATGTCCCTCAATCTTCAAAATAAGCTCGGAAAGTTCTAAAATTTGCGCATCATTCAAAACTTGGCGCGGCGCATTCACGTTGATATCAATAATTCGTCGCGGTTCTTTTTCCACTACATAACTATCGGGAGTAATCTGTCCCGAAACGATCGCCTCACCCAAACCGAAACAGGCTTCAATAATGAGCTGGTTTCTGTCTTCCGTCACCGGGTGGACGGAAAAAGCGATACCGGACATTTCGCTTGCCGCCATTTTCTGAACCACTACCGCGACGGAAATCTTTTGAGAATGGAGTCCTTGTTCAAAACGATAAAAGATGGCGCGCGGGGTGAAAAGTGATGCCCAGCATTTCTGTACGTTTTGAAGCAAAGTCTTTTTATCAGTGTTAAGAAAACTATCCAGCTGCCCCGCCCATGCAGCACTATTACTGTCTTCTGCGGTAGCAGACGAACGAACAGCGACGAATTCAGCCCCGAGTTTTTGAAACCCATTTGATATTTCTTCGGCAATATCTTCCGGCATTTTCGCATCAAGGATAAGCTGCTGAATTTTTTCAGAGGCATATTCAACAGTATGCATTTCTTGATGATTCACCGTATGCAGGATGGAATCAACTTCCACATCCAGATCGGTTTCTTTGAGAAATTGATCAAACGATTCCGCAAGGATAACAAAACCGGGAGGAACGGGAATTCCCGATTGCGTCATTTCTCCGAGAGAGGCGCCTTTCCCTCCGGCGATAGAGGCATCGGTTTTTGATATTTTTTCAAAAGATTTCGTGAACATGTTTTTGAAAGAAAATTTTTATTGTCCGTGGCAGTGCTTGAATTTTTTTCCGCTTCCGCACCAGCAAGGGTCGTTTCTTCCTATTTTATGCCCTTGATCATCTCTCGGGGCGATAGAAATCATACCGCCTCCTTCTTCCTGAGCCCCGCTTTCAATAACCGCCCGTTCCATTTGGAGTTTCGCTTCTTCCATTCGGCGTTCTTCTGCGGCGAGCACATCGGTATCTATGTTCTTTATAAATTGAATGATATTCTCTTTCCAAGCTTCTTCCATCTCTCTAAACAACCTGAGTCCTTCTTTTTTGTATTCCACCAAAGGATCGCGCTGTCCGTAAGCGCGGAGGCGTACGGAATTTCTCAAGTAATCCATCATTTCCAGATGATCCATCCAGAGCATGTCGGTGGACTGCAAAGCAATCCGGCGAAGCGCCTCCAAGAAAATTTCTTCTCCAAGCGCCTTTTGTTTTTCTTCAAGAATGGTTTTCGCTTCCTCGTTCACGCTTTCAAGATCCGCCATAAGCGTTTGAATATATTCCCGATCCGAAAGAAGCATTTTTCTTCTTCTCGCATAAACGATCTTTCTCTGATGGCTCATGACATCGTCATATTCCAAAACGCTCTTTCTCGCGTCAAAATGGAATCCTTCTATTTTCTCCTGGGCAGATTCCAACGAACGCGAAATCATGGAATTTTGTATCGCCTCATCTTCGGGTATGCCGAAACGGCCCATTAATTTTTTAATGGTATCTGCGGCAAAAACGCGCATCAAAGAGTCTTCCAATGATACGTAAAACTGAGTTTCTCCGGGATCGCCCTGTCTTCCCGAACGTCCGCGAAGCTGATTATCAATACGGCGAGCCTCATGACGTTCCGTACCAATAACATACAATCCTCCCAAACTTTTCACCTCCTCGTATTCCTCTTTCGTATGAGGATTTCCTCCAAGTTTGATGTCCACTCCGCGTCCCGCCATATTGGTAGCGATAACCACGCCGCTCTTTCTTCCCGCCTGAGCGATAACTTCCCCTTCCTGTTCGTGTTTTTTGGCATTCAATACTTCGTGCGGAATTCCTTCTTTTTCAAGAAAAATGGAGAGCAACTCATTTTTTTCAATGGAAGCGGTACCGATCAAAACCGGCTGGCCCGCGTCGTGGAGTTCTCGCACCTTTCGGGCGATGGCGGTAAATTTCCCCACTTCCGTCTGAAAGATAAGGTCGGTCTGATCTATACGCGCCGTTCCTCTATTGGTCGGTATGGTTACGACTTCAAGTCCGTAGACTTTATAGAACTCCTCGGACGACGTCATGGCCGTACCGGTCATTCCGGAAAGTTTTTTGTAGAGACGGAAATAATTCTGGTAGGTAATGGAAGCGACCGTCTTTGATTCCTTTTCAATCTTTGCTCCTTCTTTCGCTTCAATCGCCTGATGCAAACCTTCCGACCATCTTCGTCCCGGTTGAACGCGACCAGTGAATTCATCTACGATCATGACCTCGTTGTCTTTTACGACATATTCCTTGTCTTTATGGAAAAGCGCTTTTGCGCGAACCGCCGTTTCCAAATGATGAACATATTTTATTCCTTTTTCGGTATAGATATTTTCCACGCCGAGCGCTTTTTCCGCCTTGGTGATCCCCGAATCGGTAAGAGTAACCGCTTTCAGTTTTTCATCCACTTCATAGTCTTCCGTTTCGTTCAGATTGCGCGCAATTCCGGCAAAAGTAACATAAAGATCTTCCGAATCTATCGTTGTGGAAGAAATGATAAGCGGGGTTCTCGCTTCGTCTATCAAGATGGAGTCTATCTCATCCACGAGAGCATAATTATATCCTCTCTGCGTGAGTTGTTGCGGAGCATAAGCGATATTGTCGCGAAGATAATCAAATCCGAATTCGCTATTTGTTCCATACGTAATGTCCGCCAGGTAGGCATCCTGTCTGGAACACGGACGCAAAAAATCATAGATAACCTTGAAAGACCCAAGCTCGTCTCTTTCCTCATCTGATTCCTGATGTTTCGGATCGTACAAGTAAGAAGATTCATGGTTGATAACGGCAGCGGAAACTCCGAGATAAGAAAATACTTGCCCCATCCATACCGCATCGCGGCGCGCGAGATAATCATTAACAGTAACGACATGAACGCCTTTTCCCGACAAAGCATTGAGATATGCGGGAAGCGTCGCCACGAGAGTCTTTCCTTCTCCCGTTCTCATCTCGGAAATTTTCCCCTGGTGCAAAACAATGCCGCCAATCAATTGGACATCATAATGCCGTTCGCCGAGCGTTCTCTTCGCCGCTTCGCGAACGAGGGCAAAAGCCTCCGGCAAGATATCGTCTTCCGTTTCTCCCGCTTCCAATCGCGCGCGAAAATCAGCGGTTCTTTGAGGAAACGCTTCTGCTGGCAATTTTTGTATTTCTTCTTCCAGAGAATTGATCTTCTCAATGATCGGCCGAATTTTTTTCAGCGCTTTGACGTTCTCATCTCCGAATATCTTCTTTAAAAATGACATGTTTTTTGGTATTTACAATAGGCCTATCATAGCATAAAAAAAGGGTGAAAAACAGAGTTTCCGTCCCCGAGGATAGTCCTCAGTAGCTACTGAGGACTATCCTCGGGGACAAAGGGGCAACAAAAAAACAAAACTCTCCTTTCGGAGAGTTTTGTTCAGTGCTAAGAAGTTGAAGTTATTTTTTCTTCGCTTTCTTTGCCGGTTTCTTTGCGACTTTCTTTACAGCCTTCTTTGCTGCTTTTTTCTTTACTACCATTGTATTGAAAATATTTTTCCTCCTTATTGTCGAAAATTCGGGAGACAAAATATCTTAAGTTATTTTTTATAATAAAAACATCGACCCTTGTTTTCAAAAAAAACTTTTCGAAAACTTTTTCTTCTGTCTTTATTATCGCAAAGAAAAAATTTTTATACAAGATTATTTTTCAAAAAAAGTGTGGATAACTCCATAAATTTTTTTTAGAAAAAATTTATGAAAATTTTTAATTTTCAATTTATAATTTTTAAACACGAGCAAACTCTAAGCATTTGGAAATTTTTTTATTAAAAATTGGAAATTATTTTATCACTTTCACTTCCATCTCCAGATCGATTCCCGTTTTTTCTTTTACTTTCTTTTTCATCACGTCGGCAAAATCTAAAATTTCTTTCGTCGTCGCGCCTCCGTAGTTTACCAATACCAACGCCTGGTTCTCCCACGTTCCGACATTTCCTTTTTTATAACCCTTAAAACCGCAAACCTTATCCAACAGAAAACCGGCCGGTATTTTCACGCTCTTTTCTCCCGACAAAAAAAACGGCAGGTTCGGATATGTTTCTTTCAAAGCTCCGGCTTTTCTTTTTGAAACAACCGGATTCTTAAAGAATGATCCGGCCGTTCCGACGAAAGAAACATCGGGAAGTTTTTTCTTTCTTATCTCAATGATTGCCTCCCTTACATTTTTCTGCGTCGGAGAAATTATTTTTTTATTTTCAAAAAACTCCAGAACATCTTTATAATCCGTTTTTAACGCTCCGTTTTTTTTCAAGCTGAACGTGACGCGAGTAACAATATATTTTTTGCCCTCTTTGGTTTTAAAAAAACTTTCCCGGTAACCAAAAGAACATTCTTTATTGGAAAACTTTTTCACTTTCATCGTCTCCGTATCTAACGCTTCAACAAATAATATATGATCTTTAACTTCCGTTCCGTATGCGCCGATATTTCCGACGGCGGATGCACCGACCGTTCCGGGAATGAAAGAAAGATTTTCCAATCCGCAAAGTTTTCTTTTTACTGTTTTTGCAACGAAGGAATCCCACTCTTCTCCCGCTCCGGCAATCGCTCTCGCCTTTTTATTCAAAAGTTCTTTTACTTCTATCCCCCGTATTTCCATCTTTATAACCAACCCGCAAAATCCTGCGTCCGAAACGAGAACATTCGCTCCTCTCCCCAGAATGAAGAAAGGAAGTTTTTTCTCTTTTGCGAACCGTACGGCAATCTTCAGGTCGGAGATATTTTTTACCGATGCAAAGTATCTTGCCGCTCCTCCGGTTCTGAATGTCGTCAATTCGCCGAGTGAAACATTTTCTTGTATTTTCATGATTTCAGGATACACCGTTCCCGCCGATAAAAAAAGCCCCGCTCCCGATAACGGGGCGAGGCTCTTGATGGTGTCATGATACAGAAGTAAGCAACGGGTGCAGTTTAATCTCCTGGTAAGTGACCTTTTCTATCGCAGGGTACGTTCCATTTTTAAAGTACCGGGCGACATTCCAAAGAAATTCTACGAGTTGGTCGTCGTTACCATTCTTAAAGGAAAAGAGGACCTCTACTTGGTTCTTTTCCAACCAAATCGTATGAAAAGCTACTTCCGCGGAAAATTCTTCAGCAAAACTTTCCAATTCTTTGTAAAGTTGGCTATTCGTTTTATCAACTAAAAACAATAACCGTGGATCTGTCTTTCTTGCCATTCCGCGTCTCCTCTAAAAACAATGTGCGGGTATTCCAACCCACACAGTATCTCATTAAACAAAATATGTCAAGTTAGTCTACTCGGGAAGCAACGCACCTCCCGCATATTTATTGGAAGGATCCCACAGCATCCAGCTCGTCAGTCCGGCATCATACGTCGCCCGTATTTGATCTTCCACTTCTTTTTTTCCGTATGTGGGGGCTCCGAGAGTAAAATCCTGAAGCCATGGACGAAGTTTGAGGGGCGAAGTCCCCCCGGCTATGGCGCGATCAGCCCCCGCTTTCATGACAAAATAGATAACATCATACGGGTGCGCGTTCGGATTCGCCCATCCGCCGAAACCTTTCGGATAGTGCGACGGATACACCATCGGCGCGACATAATCAAAATTCTGAAGAACAATTGCAAGTTCCTGCCCGATATTAAGATCGTCCTCGGATGTGGTCGTCATACCGAAAACGTCCGCGGAGGTCGTAATCCCGGCCGTTCTCATTTCATTGCTCAAGTATTCAAAAAAACTTTTCGTAACCGCCTCTTTCGGAGTATTGCCGGAGATCGGAAAAACCATGTCTTGAAGTTTCCCGTCGGAAGGAAAACGAATATAGTCAAAATTTATCTCATCAAATCCTTGCGAATATGCGTCCTTCGCCAGAGCAGCAGTGTATTCCCACATGTCGGCAGAGCTCGGATCAATCCAAGCTTTCCCCGCGCTATCTTCCCATACGCGTCCGGATGTTTTGCTTTTTATGGCGATATCCGGCTGCTGTTCCGCCCGGAAGGCGTCTTGAAAAACCGCAATTCTGCCGATGACATACACGTTATTTTTATGGAGAGTGGCAATCAGTTCTCGGAGGTGTGAAATACGGCATCCTTCAGAGAGAGTAGTCTGGAGCGATGGGTTATCCGTCTTATATGAAACAACGCCGGTTGAATCTTTAATATCAAGAACAAGCGAATTGATCTCGGTCGTGTTGATCAAATGAATCACTTTATCGCGAAGAGAAGGCGTGCTGGCTACGCAAGCGGACATATAAGCGGCTTTAACGGCGGCGGGTGTCTGAACATGAGTAACGGGAGGATACATTTCCACTTCCGGAATCGTTTCAAACAATTCCGTGCTGGTAGCGTTTGAGGACAATAAAAGATTCTTTATGGGAGCGTTGCGCGTAACGGATAAAATAACCGAGGTCGCTCCGGCATAAAAAAAGGCTATGGAGGCAATCAAAAAAATGCCCCCCACCACGTGTTCTTTTTGAGATGATGCATGCGAAAATCTACGCATGGGAAATTTTTGATTCTTCTTTTTCTTTTCCCTCCGGAGCATTTTCAGTAAAAGTGCTGATCTCTTTTTTCTTCAACAGTACGACGGGATCCTTTCTCGGGATAAGAACAAGCGCAATGATAAGAAGCGCCGCAAGGGTAATAAAACGATATTTCCACGTCTCGGGAAATCCGTCTTGCGCGGCAATTACGATGAGGAGCGCCAAAGCGGCAATAGACTTTTTCATGTTTTAAGTATATCAAAAATAAGAAAATAATAAAATAGAAAAATAGGAAAATTACACCGATAGCGATAATTTTTCTATTTTATTATTTTTTATTCGTTTCTACTTCACCATCACCACAAATTCACCGCGTACCGTGTCTTTATGAGACTCAAAATGAGCAAGCAGTTCTTCTGCGGTTCCGGAAATAAATTCTTCATATATCTTCGTAAGTTCGCGCGCGACAACAATCTTTTTTCCCGGAGCGAATTTTTGCAGAGACTCCAAAGCTTTTACTATCCGATGCGGAGATTCATAAAAAGCAACCGTTCTTTCCGAGACGGCGATTTCTTTGAACAATGTTTCTCTTCCCTTTTTGTGAGGAAGAAATCCCAGAAAAAGAAATTCCGAACTGGGCAGTCCGCTTGCCGAAAGCGCGGAGATAACGGCCGAAGGCCCGGGTACGGGAATGACCGTTACATCAGAACCGAATTTTTCTCTTACCTGCTGAACCAGCATAACTCCGGGATCCGAGATGCAGGGAGTTCCGGCATCAGAAACGAGCGCAAGGTTTTTTCCTTCTTCCAAAAGTTCAAAAACTTTTTCCACTTTGGAAAGCTTGCTGTGCGAGTGGTAGGAAATAAGCGTCTTTTGTATCTCATATTTTTGCAGCAGCTTCGCCGTCGTCCGCGTATCCTCGCAGAGAATTGCATCAACTTCTCCCAATATCCGAATAGCCCGGAGCGTAATATCTTCCAGGTTCCCGATCGGCGTAGCGATAATATAAAGAATAGACATGGTAAATAGGCTTTATGAACGACAGAATTTTTATTTCAGTTTTTCCAGTACTCGTCCGACGATATCTTTAATATCCCAGTCGGCTTTAATGAGATAATCGGACGAACCGACTTCTACCGCGGTGGCTATTTGCGTTATATCGGTGGAATTGGTGAGAAAAATTATTTTTGTTTTTTCAAGAAGATTCTCAGCTTGGGCTCTTCTCGCCATTTCCATTCCGTCCATCTTCGGCATGGCAATATCAAGCAAAACAAGATTCGGATGTTCTTTTCTGATGATATCCAAAGCCACTTCTCCGTCGCCGGCTTCCAAAAGTTCAAAATCCCCTTCCGTTTTCAGAGAATCAATGAGGGCGCGTCTGAGAGCCACTTCATCATCGACGATAAGAATCTTTTTTTTGTCCATACTTCAAAATGTTACGCAAATAATCTTATGGGAACAGTATACCATCTCGCGTCAACCTTTGCACTCATGCAAAATGCCTCCGTTCTGAAACGGAGGCATTTTTCAGATTCCTTATTTCGCGACTTTCTTTCCGAGGAGCCAGAGGATCATTGCTTTCTGTGCGTGCATTCTGTTTTCCGCCTGATCAAAGATAACGGAATTTTTATGATCAATCGCATCGCGGGAGATCTCGTATCCGACATGACATGGCATGCAGTGCATGATCTTTGCTTTCGGCGCATAGGTATCAATAAGCTTTGCATTCAATTGATACGGCATAAAAACTTTTTTCCTGCGATCATATTCATCTTGGAAAGAAGGTTTCACTTTTCCGTTCTCAAAGAATTCCATATCCATCCATGTATCGGTATGAACATAGTCCGCATCTTTGAGCGCTTCTTTCAGGTCAAGCGTTCGCGAGACGTTTCCGGTCGCTTCCGCTATTTTGTTAAGTTCTGGGTCAACGCTGTCTTTGTTTACTTCAGGAGCAACAATGACGACCTTAATGCCGAGTTTCGCGCAAGCAAGCATCAAAGTATTGGAAACGTTGTTTTCAATCCCGAGCCAAACGATCTTTTTCACTTTTTTCAAACTGCCGGAATGTTCAACCATCGTCAAAATATCGGAAAGAGCCTGCGCCGGATGATATTTCTCACTGCACGCATCTATGACCGGAATCTGGTCCTGATCCGCAGCAACTTGCACATCGGCCGCCTTCATCGCGCGGAACATGAGCACTGAACCGAAACGCATCACCGCTTTGATTTCATCTTTGAAATCCGTCAGAGCGAACTGCGTGGTTTTCGCATCCAAAAAAATGGAATGCCCGCCAAGTTCCGTCATTGCCGCCTCAAAAGAAAGGCGGGTGCGAGTAGAGCCTTTCTGGAAAAGCATGACCAAAGTTTTGTTCGGAAGTAGGTTGGTGAGTTTACCCGCTTTTCGTTTTTTCTTCACTGCTTGCGCCATTGCCAGAATATCAAGAATATCCTTTTTTGATTGATCCTTTAATGAAAGTATGTGTTTCATAATATTGTTAAGTTAAAAGAAAAAAGTTGAAAGTAAAAAGGGACGATAACGCCGACATGCTTTTTTCTTTTTACTTTTAACTTTTTTCTTAATTGATAATCCACGTCCCAGCATTCCCTTCCAATGCTTTAGTCAGCGCTTCTGCGGTCGTGATCAAAACTTTCCTTTTGTTTCCTCCCGCGAGAAATTGTATCGCCGCTTCAATTTTCGGCTTCATGCTTCCTTCGGCGAAGTGGCCTTCTTTGAGATATTTTTTCGCTTCTTTTACCGCAATCGTTCCCAGTTTCTCTTCATCCGGTTTTCCGAAGTTCAAACGGACTTCTTCAACAGCAGTGAGAATGACGAACAAATCCGCTTTCAGAAGATCTCCCAGCAATGCGGTCGTCTTATCTTTATCTATTACGGCATCAACGCCTTCCAGCCGCTTCCCTTTCCAAACAACAGGAATTCCTCCGCCTCCGCCGGCAACGACGATATGACCGCTGGCAACCAAGTCGCGTACCACGTCCGTTTCTACGACATCAACAGGATTAGGAGAAGGAACCACTCGCCGGAAACCTCTCCCGGCATCTTCCTTAAAAGAAAATCCGTTTTCAGTCTGGATCTTTTCGGCTTCCTCTTTTGAATAAAAAGACCCTACCGGTTTGGACGGGTTTTTGAACGCGGAATCATTCTTTTTTACCACTACCTGCGTGAGAACGGTAACGATATGTTTTTTGCTTCCCTTCGCATCAAAAAAATCTCCGAGAGACTGCTCCATCCAATATCCGATTTCGCCCTGACTCATGGCATCGCACAAGAACAAAGGCATCTCGGGAACAGATGATTTTCCCGCGGCATTTTGAATGAGGAGGTTCCCGACTTGCGGGCCATTGCCATGGGTAATGATAACCTCGTAGGTTTTAGCGAGCGCAATCGGAGCAATGGCTTTCATGGTCGCGCGAACATTCGCCAGCGATTCTTCGTGCGTACCCTTCTCCCCTTTTAATTGAATGGCATTACCGCCGAGAGCGATGATGATTCTTTTCTTTTTCGCCATACAGATTAAATGAATTTTTTGCTTTTCAGTACCGCCTTCAGCTCTTTCTTCCCCTCTTCAGACAAATCATATTTCACTCTCGTCATCGGTTTATTGATTTTCACGAAACGAGAAAGATCAATCGGGGTCGCGATAACAACGGCATCGCAGTCTACCTTATTGATGGTTTCTTCCAGGTCTTTGATCTGTTTGTCTCCGTATCCCATAGCCGGCAAAAGTTTGCCGATTCCCGGATATTTTTCAAAAGTCGCTTTGATGGAACGAACGGCATATTCTCTCGGGTCAACGAGTTCCTTCGCGCCCAATCTTTCGGCCGCTACCGTACCGGCGCCGATCCTCATTTCGCCATGCGTCAAAGTCGGGCCGTCTTCAATAACGAGCACGCGCTTGCCTTTGATGATTTCGGGATTTTCCACTGTAAGAGTTGATTCCGCCTTGATGATTTTTGCTTTCGGATTGTATTTCTTGGCATTCTCTACGATTATTTCCACATCTTCGGGCTTTGCCGAATCGGTTTTGTTGATGACAATAACATCAGCCAAGCGGAAATTCACTTCGCCCGGATAGTATTTTATTTCATGTCCCGGTCTGAACGGGTCAACCACCGTAACGGTAAGGTCGGGTTTGTAGAATGACATATCGTTGTTTCCTCCGTCCCAGATAATGACATCTGATTCTTTTTCCGCTTTCTTCAAAATCTCTCCGTAATCAACTCCGGCGTAGATAATGCTTCCCATATTGATATGGGGTTCATATTCTTCCATCTCTTCAATCGTGCACTCGTACTTTGTAAGGTCTTCCAGTTTCGCGTAACGCTGAACTTTTTGCGCGACCAAATCTCCATACGGCATCGGATGACGAACGGAGGTAACGCGCTTTTTTGCTTCACGCAAAATTTCCACGATTCTGCGAGTCGTCTGACTTTTTCCGCAACCGGTGCGAACGGCAACCACCGCAATCATCGGCTTCTTGCTTTTGATCATCGTCCCGTTAATTCCGAACATGGAGAATTTCGCCCCTGCCGCCATAACGCGAGAAGCGAGGTGCATGACCGTATCATACGGAAGGTCGCTGTAAGAAAGCACGCATTCATCAACCTTCAGGTCAACGATAAGTTTTTCCAAATTTTTCTCGTCTTCAATTTGAATGCCTTTCTTGTATAATTTCCCCGCAAGTTCCGGAGGATATTTGCGATCCGCGATTCCCGGGATCTGAGCCGCGGTAAACGCAACCACTTCTACCGTATCGTCATTGCGATACATGGTATTAAAATTATGAAAATCTCTTCCCGCCGCTCCTATGATAATAACTCTCTTTTTCTTAGCCATAAAAATGTAATGACTTATTCTATATAAAAGTTTTTGATGGGGTCATCCCCGGACTTCCCTTATTAAAGCATTTAGGTTTTAAAACGCAAGAGGGCCAAAAATGGGAAAAACCATATCGCCGTCTTAACTTTTTTAACCCAAAGAGCTATACTAGAGAGATATAAAATTCAACATTTTTATCATATGAAGAAACTGTATCTTTCATTATTTTTAATCCTTTCTTTTACGGCTTTTTCTCTGAGCCAAAAGACCGTTCTCTCAAACACTGCGCTTCAAGACGCAAAATCAGCCGGCAATACTCCTCCTCCAACACCCGAAACCCCTGCCCCGTCAACCCCCTCAATCGTCAAAGTCATACCAAGAATTTTTGGAGATGACGGCGAAGAAGGCGATGATTTTTCAGGGAGAAATGTAACACCAACCCCAATACCGGCAACAACCCCACCCGCGCCGCCGACGAATGCAACAGGAAAATATAAAAATGGAAACTACTCGGGAAAAGCCGTCGCTCAATACTACGGAGACGTGCAGGTACAAGCGGTTATCAAAGGAGGAAAATTGGTTGATGTTGTTTTCTTGCAATACCCGAATCGCGGAAATTCTTATCAGGTCAATTCCTACGCTTTGCCGATTCTCAGATCCGAAGCTATCAGCGCTCAAAGCGCCCGTATTGACGCCGTTTCCGGCGCTTCCGAAACCAGCCCCGCTTTTATCGCTTCTTTGGATTCCGCCCTTAAACAAGCTCTTCTCTAAAACATGAAAAAAGAGCGGATCATCATGGGGATGCCCGTCACGGTTGATATTCCGGGAAATGATATTCCCGAAAGTATTTTTGAAAAAGTATTTTCTTATTTTCGTTCCATTGACGAACAATTCAGCGTCTACAAAGAAACGAGCGAAATAACGAAGATTAACCACGGCATCATACGAGAAGAGGATTTTTCCGACGATATGCGGAAAGTTTTTGAGCTCTGTGAGGAAACAAAAAAACTTTCCGACGGATATTTTGATATCCGATCCCCCGGAGGTTTTTTGGACCCGTCGGGATTGGTAAAAGGCTGGGCTATTTATAACGCCGCGGAAATTTTACGAGATGAAGGATTTGAAAATTTTTACGTTAATGTCGGAAGTGATATGGAGGTGCGAGGCAAAAATGAGAATAGTCAGCCATGGAAGATCGGCATACGCAACCCTTTTGACGAAAAAGAGATAGTAAAAGTTCTCAACATCAGCAACCGAGGCGTCGCGACATCGGGAAATCAAGCTCGCGGAAAGCATATTTACAACCCGTCAAAGCAAAACGCCTCGGCCGACGAAATCGCAAGCATTACCGTTATCGGCCCGAACATCTACGAAGCCGACCGTTTCGCCACCCCTGCTTTCGCGATGGGAAAACAAGGGATCAATTTCATTGAAAGCCTCGCCGATTTTGAGGGATACGCGATAGACAAAAATGGGATAGCAACCATGACGAGCGGATTTGAAAAGTATTTATAAAGATATCGTCATTCCGGCCTTGAGCCGGAATCCATGGCGGCACATTTAAATTATTATGTTCACTTTCATAGACAAAATTTTAGATAAAGCGACGATGTACCGCGTTACGCTCTACACGCTTGTTTTTATTCTCTCCGGAGCGGTATTCCTCGCCTCCTTCGGGGTTCTTCATCTCAATCCTTTTTCTCTGATTTTCTCCGCCGCTTTTCTTCTCTTTTTCTGTTCGCTCACGAATGATATTTTTGCAAAAGTCTTTGAGGTTCCCGCGAACGACGAATCGGTGTATATCACCGCCCTCATTTTAACCGCGCTCATTACTCCTCCGTCATCAGCAACAGATTGGAGATACTACGTGCTCTCCTTTTGGGCAGCCGTCTGGGCCATGGCATCCAAATTCATGTTCGCCATAAAAAAACGGCACATTTTCAACCCGGCCGCTTTTGCGGTGGCGCTTGTATCGCTTACTCTCGGACTCTCCGCAACATGGTGGATCGGTACGCCGACAATGCTTCCTTTCGTAATGATTGGAGGATTTCTTCTCGTCCGTAAAATAGGACGGTTTGATCTTGCCGGTTCTTTTCTGATTACGGCTTTGGTTTTTATTATCGTTCCGGCCATTGTCTCTGGAGGAAATCCCCTTTCCGTCATCTCGCGAGCGCTTGGAAATTCCCCTCTTTTCTTCTTTGCTTTCATTATGCTCACCGAACCGCTTACCACCCCCCCGACAAAAAAACTGCGCGTCGCCTATGGAACGGCCGTCGGTTTTCTCTTCGTCCCATGGGTTCATATCGGACAAATATATTCCACGCCGGAACTCGCCCTATTGCTTGGCAATCTCGGTTCATACTTCGTCAGCACCAAAGATAACCTGCTTTTGAAATTAAAAAAAATAGAAGTTATCGCCGCCGATACCGCCGAATTTGTTTTTGATTCCCCTCAAAAGCTCCGTTACAAAGCCGGACAATATATGGAGTGGATGCTTCCGCATGAGAACCCCGATAATCGCGGAATCAGACGGTATCTCACCATTTCTTCGTCTCCGACGGAAGACGAGATTCGTATCGGCATAAAATTCTGCGACAACGGGAGCACCTTTAAAAAGAAAATGCTCTCCATGGAGCCCGGCGACGCTATTATCGCTTCTCACCTCGTCGGAGACTTCGTTCTTCCTCTTGATACCAAACAAAAACTCGCCTTCATCGCCGGAGGTATCGGCATTACTCCTTTCAGAAGCATGATAAAATATGCGACAGACGCGGGAGAAAAACGGGACATTGTTCTCCTGTATGCAAACAAAAAAGAAGAGAACGTCTCATACAGAAATATCTTCAATGAAGCGGCAGCGAAGTTCGGCTTGCGGACAACCTATCTCTTTTCCGACAAAGGCGAAAACATAGATAAAAATTCCATAGAAAAAAATATTCCCGATTATCGTGAAAGAACATTTTACGTCGCCGGCCCGATGGCCATGGTGATAACCTTGGAAAAAACGTTAAAAGAAATGGGACTGAAAGATTCGCAGATCAAAAAAGATTTCTTCCCGGGATTCTAAAAACCAACATCATAAAAATCGGCACAGGGTCTAGACCCTGTGCCGATTATGTTTTTGGAGAACTATCCATTCAACGCCCCGCTCTTTTTATCCGAGAAAGCGTATCGCCAATAAGGATAAGGTTTCCATAAGATTAAAGCGGTTTTTTCTCCGAATTCGTCAAGTTCAACATCAAAGCCGACGATCTTGGCAAGTTTTACCAAAAGAGGAACTATTGTTTTTTCACACTCAAGCAATTGAGCCTTCCCGATTTCGCTTTCTTCAAACAAAAGTGGCAGTCTTTTAATCTCAAGAGGAACCGTTTTGGCCAAACGCAATTCTTTTCTGAATTGTTTTGAGCGAAAAGCTTGTTCTTTTTGTTCTTGAAGAATATCTTCCGCAAGTTTTTTTTGACGGTGCCGTTCAACAAAAGCAAATTCTTTCGCTTTCTTTTGCTCTTCTTTTTTTGCGCGTTTTCTTTCCAAGATAAAAGAAGGTATGACGTGAGTGCGTCTGATTTCCTCGCGAAGTTCTTCTTTTACTGCGCGCAATCGCTCGCGTTCCGCCCTTTGTTTCAGTAAAAGAGCTTCTTGTTTTTTTGCGCCAGCGCGGTACGAAGATTCCAGCTTGCGTTGTTTTTCCTTTTGAGTTTTACGAGTCTCAATTTTCTCGAGTAGTGCATAGGTGACCACCGGCACCTTTTCTTGTTTCGTGCTCATGGCTTTCACCTTTCATGTTGTCAAAATCTGGTTATTATTGTATCATGAAATAAATAAAAAGTCAATAAAAAAATCGCCCCGATACTCGTCGGGGCGATAGTGTTTCACCTAGGCTTCAAGAACCTTTTTGATGCGTTTTACCGCCCAGTCTATTTGTTTTTTGGTAATGACCAGAGGCGGAGCAATACGAATGATATTTCCATGTGTTTCCTTACATAAAAGCCCCAGTCTTTTCAATTCTTCACAGAAAGGACGGGCTGGACTATTGAGTTCAACACCGATAAGCAAGCCTCTTCCCCGGATTTCCTTGATATGCGACGAAAATATGGTAGAGAGACGATCCATGAAATAATTTCCCATTACTCGCGATTTTTCAGCCAGATCTTCTTCTTCGTATACGCGAAGATATGCACGAGCCGCACGGCAAGACAGCGGATTTCCCGCAAAGGTCGAGCCGTGCGTGCCAGGCTCGATAAGCCCGAGAATGTCTTTATTTCCGGCAACAGCTGAAACCGGGACAGATCCGCCGCCCAAAGCCTTACCGATAATGTAAAGATCCGGAACAACACTTTCATAGTCGCAAGCGAATTTATATCCGGTGCGTCCAAGACCGACTTGTATTTCGTCAGCAACCATCAAGATATTATGTTTGTCGCACAATTCTCTTACCGCTTTCAAATACCCGAAACGAGGAACTTTAATTCCTGCTTCGCCTTGAATTGGTTCAAAAATAACAGCGACGGTATTTGGGGTAATGGCGTTTTGCAAAGCTTCGGTGTCGTCATAATCAACCCAGACAAAACCGGGAAGAAACGGTCCAAAACCTTTTTTGTAAGCAGGTTCGGAAGAAGCGCTGGTTGCAGCGAGAGTTCGTCCATGAAAGTTCCCTCTCATAACGATTATCTCCGCTTTTTCTTCGGGAACTCCCTTTGCTTCACGATACCCCCAAAGACGAGAAACTTTAACCGCAAATTCCCATGCTTCAACTCCGCCATTTTGCGGCCAAACCATATCCTTCCCGCAAAATGCGGCAAGTTCAGCTTTGAACGGCCCTAATTCTTTATGCAAGAAAGCGCCCGAGGTCGTATCGCATTTTCCAATTTGTTCGCGCATTGCTTTGACGATTGTCCTATGGCAATGCCCGGCATTATGCGCGGAATAAGCGGAAAGTCCGTCCATGTATCTTTTTCCTTCAATATCCCACACCCATACTCCGCGAGTTTTTTCGATAACGAGTTCATCCAAAGGTGAATAACAATGTGCACCGAATATTTCATTCAGTTCAAAATGTTCACTATTAGTTAATTCATTTTCATGAGTCGAAAGTTTTCTGAGAAGTTGTTCCGCTTCTCTATTATATTTCTTTCTTTTTCCTTCCATTTTCGCCCTCCTTTAGGCTGATTTCAATGTCCAACGTCCCATTCGTTCTACCACAAAGACAGAGTTTTGGCAAGAAAAAACCGTTCCGTAAATACCGGAACGGTTTTAAAATCATCGCTTCATATGCTTTTCAAGCATCGCTATAAATTCTTTATGATTGCCTCTTTTTGCCACCGACAGGGCGGAGTCGCCATCGCCGTCAACGACATCAATCGGCAATCCGAGAGAGATAAGATACTCGCCAATTTTCGTGTGCCCTTGCAGGGCGGCAACAATCAAAAGCGTCGTTCCTTTTTCAACCAGAACATCATGATCCGCGCCGAAAGCGGTGAGAACTCTTACCGCATTAAGGTGTCCAAAGTAAGTAGCGAGAGCCAAAGCATCATAACCGGTATCGGGGCAGCGTTCGTCATATTCGCGAGCCTTGATATCAGCGCCTTCTTCAAGCGCGGCAACGATCACTTTAGATAGTCCGGCGCGCGCCGCCATATGCAATATATGCGTCGCAGCGGAAAAACCGGGGCATGCGCAAGTTTGAGTCATTTTTATCTCCTTTTTATTTTAAGCTTTATCAAACCAAAAGATCCGTATCGTACGGATCGCCCGTCAAAAATTCTTCGTCAACTTTCATCAGTTCAATAAAACCGTTAAAAAGTCGGTTGAATGTTTCCTGGTCTTTAATAACCATTATTCCCAAATTCCTTCCGCCCATCAAATGACAGGCATATTCGGTAAGAAGAACATGAAGAGAAAGCGTCCCCTCGGTTACTTCATGTTTTTCAGAAATAATCGTCCATTCTCCGTCTTCACAGAGATAGATTCGGTTTGATACGATATCAAGAATTTCTCTTTTGCTTTTTAGGATCAAATACACTAAACGATCTTTGAGCTCATGGTAGAGGTCTTTTTGCTCATTTGAAATAACATAGTTTGACACGATAATAACCCCTTTAGTTATATTGTTTTGTATTCTCCCTACAGGCTACCTGAAACGCACAAGAAGTCAAGAAAACCGGCATGATGTACCTCATGCCGGTTTTCATTCCCTGTGCGCACACTTGGAATCCCCTCCTCCGCTTCGCTACGGCAGGGCAAGGAACCAAGGACCTCTGTCTTATAATTACGAGAGAGTGACAAAATAAAAGAGACTTTAACGCTACCGTCGTTTGTGCGCGCACTTGGAATCGAACCAAGGACCTCTGTCTTATCAGGACAGCGTTCTACCCCTGAACTATGCGCGCAAGTACTCTATATATACCAAAAAAAATGAAAAACTGCAATCATTTACTCGACTTTAAAAATTTCCTCATCAAAGACCTTCTTTATGAAAATCTGAAACCGATATTGGGAAAATCATTTATGGAGTTACCCCGCAAATCATCAACCAAGCTATCATACCAATTTTTCGCCCTTACGCTCTTCGGTTCCGGTACGGTTTTTATAACATCGTTCAAAGCTTCTCTTGTTTTTACAAGACGTCCTGACTGAATTTTCTCTTCAACCCTCTCCACCTCAATCGCAAGAATAAGGCCGATTTTTGTCCAGAAAAGGTCTTCTCTCTCGTTTTCCGTTTTGCATATTTTAGGATCAACCCACGAAACCATCAAAGGATCAACATCAATAAGATAGGGATGCTGTTCTGTTTCCCTGTATTTGGCTCCGTATAAAATCTGATCGTCTCTAAAGTCTCTCCAAAAAACACCATTCCCCAAATATGAATCTCTCAAATGAAAAATAATACCGCTGAATACCTCATCAATTTCACCCTCCATTTTTTTTGAAATACCGCGCATAGTCTTCAGATTTTCTCCAATGATGCGGTCCGTTACCCCAAAAATTTCAGGTTTTCCGGAATCAGGATCCGTACCGACCACATAGCTCGTTTCCGCCATTCGCAGTCCGTAACGTTTTCCTGTTTTTTGAAAATCCCCGGCATTCTTAATAAGCTGTTCCACTTTTTTCTTATTTCTGATCTCTTCCAATTCTTCCTCCGTAAAATCTTTATATTCATCCTTTTCCTCCAGTTCCTCATTTATGTTCTCCATCACTTCCTTTGAAACAAAACACTTCCTTACAATCAATTCCGGATGACCGGGAACATCATAAAAAACGGCACTCGGACCGAACACGTCTTTAGATCTTTCCAAGTTTGCAAAAGGAAAAGAAACATCTGTTTTAGGAGAGAGGTTCTCTTTTGGTATGTTTTCCATTGAAAATTAAAAAAAGAATTTCTTTATCTGGATGAGTTTTTCACGGTAACAAAACTAATATCATCCTGTTTTGCTCTGCCATGCCCCTCATTGCTTCTTTTAAGCGCCGCAACCGCAAGGTTCTTTCCAAAATTTTGCTCTATTTCTTTATCAGTAAGGTTATCCGTCAAACCATCCGTCGCAAGCAATAGCTCAGAGCCGGCCGGAAAATCATGGACAGTTACTTCCGGATTTTGATTTTCTAGACCAAGACACTTCATAATGATATTTCTATTTCTAAAACTTTCCAGTAACAAAAATTTATCTTTTTCATTAACCCCCTCAAGCAGATTGATCTCCTCTTCGCTGTTGATGTTGTTAAGGATGAGCTGAAGACTCCGAGCGCGAGTATCATCTCCCGCATGTTTCCGAAGATAGTTATCATCCATGGTAAGTTGTTCAAGTTTCCCTTGTTTTTGAAGATAAGCTCGACTATCTCCGATATTTCCGACAATAAGTTTTTTCTCTCCATTATTACCATTCCAGACAACAGCAAGGGTCATAGTGCTGGCCATATTACTTAATTTTCCGCGCTCTGTGGCAAGCCGATTATTTTCAAAAATATTATCACTGATCTTTTTTATGACTCTCTGGACAAAATCTTGCGTTTCCTGAATCGACATGTTTTCAGGCATAGTATCGCATTCTTTTGATAAGGCATGCTTTGCAACATATGAAGCAACGTCTCCCTGTTCTTGCCCTCCAACACCGTCAAATACGGCATACACACCCTTATCTTTTCTTTCCAAAACCTGATCTTCGTTTATGCGATTCGGATCCTTCGGATCGCTTTCCCCGATACTGGAAGAGAATGATTCGAGACCTCCTTTTTCCATTTCAGATGTTTCCTCTTGAGCGATATTTTCAGACTGTTTTTTAGATCCTCCGCCTTGTTTTTCCAAAGAAGGCTTTTCCACCTCCTCATTTTTTATTTCTTGAAGCGCCGTATTTATCTTTTCAACTTGTTGTTCTGTAAGCTTTCCCTCTTTAGCCATCTGTCGCAATTTACGACCATTATAAGCACCCGACAAAATTTCAGGAGAAAGCGCCAGCATATTGACCACTTTCATGAACGGCGCGAAAAAAGGATGATGGGAACGAAAATCTTTATACCAAAGTTTTTCCTGATGCAGAGAAACCCTTGCTTCAAAAAACTTTGTCATTATTTTTTCCTGTTCCGGATTCTCGGCAAGATGACGGGAAGAAATAAGATCGCTGACAAGATCTTCTTTGCTCGTGTAATATAAATTGAGCCCGCCTTCAGCTTTGAATTTTTCCAGTTCTTTTGTTATTTCTTCAACCGATGTATCGCTCTGACGAACAGAAGGCTCGGGTTCATTTGATGTCGGTTTTTTCAAAGCATTCTCGATCTCCGATCGTCTCTGGAGACTCGCTTCGTATGCTCGTTCGTCAACCTGCTTTTTTCCGCGACTTTTTACCCCTTCATAAAAAGAAGAAAATTCATGGTAGAGTTGATGAGCTTTTTCAAAATCTCCTTTTTGATATCCGGTTTTTTGAAATTTACCGATGAGATCAACGGCCCTGCCGTTAAGATCCATTCTTTTCTCCATCATTTCGGGAGTAAAATCATAAGAAACGAAGCCGTCTCCGTCATTGAGCTTTCCAACCATATCCCACATCTCCTCTTTGGATTTTGCATATTCCCTTTCTTCTCCTTTCGGAACTTCCACTCCGTTTTTTGCCTCTTGGAAATTATTTTCTCCCTCTGTTTTTTCTTCGTTTATTTTTGGAGGAAAAGATTCTTTCATAAAAAATAGATAATAAATGTTTAATCTTTGTTCAGTTATTATACCAAACATACACAACAAAAACAAAAAAACCCGCCGGATAAACCGACGGGTGTAAATTTCTTATTCTTCTTCTGAATAGATTCTCTTGGTTGAACCATATGGTTCAACCACTCTGAATAACTTTTTGTCTTCTTCTCTCGCATTGATACTTGCTGAACTAAATGCGTATCTTAAGGCGGATTTGTCGCTATCGCGTTCAAATTCCAACCGTTCACATGAAGTATACCGCTCGTGATGATCTTTCTGTTCTTCGTAATTAACTTCCAATATGTATCTCGGCATATTTCCCTCTTTCTTTTTTGAAAGTTCCAAAACCTTATTTTATAGTATCATATTTAATGTAAAATGTCAAAGAAAAATCTGTGAATCCAAAAACTCATTTCCTTGGACTAAAATACCCCCAAATCGTCATCCTCGCGAATGCGGGGATCGGCACAAAAAGTATCTCCTCACACTCGTTTTTGCCGGACGTCCGTCGTCCGTCGTCGTCGCCCGACGCGGGTCTCCGACCGCGTTGGAATGTTTGGATGACACCATAAAGTTTGTTTAAAAAAAGAAAGTTCGTCTTGTCACACAAACGTTGCGGACAGGGTCGGAGACCCGCGTCCGGCGGAAACTTTATAAACTCATTTCCCCGGTTATCACTTGACTTGACATTTTTTCCGAAACTGCTATTCTTATTCCAGAATGATGTGGCGGAAGAGTGTTCCCCACGTTAATAAAAGGAGCACTCAAAGAGAATAAGAATAAAGTGGCGGAAGGATAATCCCCACGTTAAAAACTGAAGTATCCAAACAAAAGACTAAAGCCCCGTAAACAAACGGGGCTTATTTTTTAACAATTTTTGACAATATGAACACACACTATCTAAACATTGCGTTCAAGAACAGAAACTCTCCGAGAAAGATGGATAACTTCGGTTTTGTCGGCTTTGTTTTTGAGTTCATCTTTGATTTCGGAAACGTCATCTTTTAAGACAGCAACATCTTCTTTTAAGACGGAAACGTCATCTTTTAAGACAGCAACATCTTCTTTTAGAACGGAAACGTCATCTTTTAAGACAGCAACATCTTCTTTTAGAACGGAAACGTCTTCCATAAGCGTACCGATCATCTCGGTGTGCATTTCGAGTATTCTTCCGTGTTCATCAAGCGTTTCTTTTATGGTATCTATCTTTTCGTTCAACCCCGAAAATTGTTCCGCGACGGCGGAAGTTCTTCCTTGATACTCTTCTGTCAAAGAACCAATATATCGCTTTATATCCTCGTCAGACCTTTTTTGTAAAGTATCAACATATTTTTGCATTTCCAAATGATAGGAATCAAGAGCCTCACGAACTTCCGGTGCGAGTTTTTTCTGTGAGTCAGATTTGCTTGTTTTTGAAATAGGTTTCTTCATTCTTTTATTATATGTTTTTAGCAAAAACGCGTCAACGCAAATAAAAAGGACGGGGTTGTGGCCCCGTCCCATAAAAAAGAACGCCTTTTTCCTTTATCCTTCGCTGAGTTCTTTTAGATCTTTCTTCACGACCGATAATGAAACTTTCAATGGAGCATCAGTAAGTATTTTTACAGACACGCCTATCCCCAAAAGGGCGATTACCGCGCCAAGCGCTAAATAATGACAAGCAGCAATACCAACAATCATTCCCAAAGATAATGAGATAAAACCTAACACGTTATCTTTCGCTTTTAATTCGTTTTGAATATAAAGACCTCCCAGATAATCACCGACGCAAACACCTAAGGTGCCGAAACCAGCGACGAATATCACCGCGCCGAGAGCATTATCCATAAACACCAATGTCTCTAAACTCCCGTTAAGCAGTCCGAGGATAAACAAAGCGAATCCCAATGTTTTCTTAATTTTCTTTACATCTTCTTTTTTCATCTTCCTTCTCCTGATATTATGTAAAAAAACTGTTTTTGTTTACCAAAAGCAAATCTTTGCCAGACGCGGGTCTCTGACCCCGTCTGTTTGTTTGAATTACCCAATAAAGTTTGGTATAAAAACAGAAGTTTGTATGGTTACACAAATGACGGGACGGGTGAGGAATGGGCAGGGACCCATTCCGCAAGACCTTTTGAGAATTTTTGTGAGCGGTGAGCGAAACAAAAAGTCCAAAAGGTGTACTGACCGAGTAGCGGTCGGAGACCCCGTCCGGCGACAAAAAAAATACACAGTCAAGCCATTTTTTAAATAGCGTGAGGAGATACCTTTTGCATATGCACAAAAAAAACCGCAGATCATGCGGGTTAATTTTGCAATGCTTCACAAAATACGAGAGTCAGAAAGCAAATTTAACTTTCTTTTGTTTCACTCTTTCTTTATGGGTTTGCTTCTTTAACCAAAAGAAGCTGAAGGGGTTTTTATTTAAAGGCAAGAAAACCATTGCCTTACTCAACTAGGTTGAGCAATCGCCATTTCGAATCAATCTTTGTTTTCCGAAGAAAACAAGATGATCGCAATAAAATGAAATTGTTCCACGACCAGCTTCCGCTAGCCGTGCCTTGTTACGACTTCGTCCCTGTTACCGAACTTACCTTAAATCCGACAATGTCGGATCATCGGGTACTCCCGGCTCCCTTGACGTGACGGGCGGTGAGTACAAGACTTGAGAACGTATTCACCGCGGTATAGCTGACCCGCGATTACTAGCGATTCCAACTTCAAGAGGTCGAGTTGCAGACCTCTATCCGAACTGGGGCTACTTTTGGAGGATTAGCTCAGGGTTTCCCCGTCGCAACCTGTTGTAGTAACCATTGTATCACGTGTGTAGCCCAGGGCATCAAAGGGCCATGCTGATCTGGCGTCATCCCCACCTTCCTCCCCGTGAAATAATAACATCTCCGAAGAGATCCGATCATTTCACGGGGCTGTCTCGCCTGACATTTCTAACAGGCAATGGGGGTTGCGTTCGTTACCCCACTTAAGGGAACAATTCAAACCACGAACTGACGACGACCATGCAGCACCTGCTCATCCGTCCTTGTGAGACGACCCGAGTTTCTCCGGGTCTTCGTATGAGCTTCAAGCCCTGGTGAGGTTTTTCGTTTATCGACGAATTAAACCACATGATCCACCGCTTGTGCAAGTCCCCGTCTATTCCTTTGAGTTTTAGCCTTGCGGCCGTACTCCCCAGGCGGATCTCTTAACGCGTTAGCTTCGTCTCCCAGAGGGTCGATACTCCGAAAAACTAGAGATCATCGTTTAGGGCGTGGACTACCGGGGTATCTAATCCCGTTCGATCCCCACGCTTTCGCGCCTCAGCGTCACGAATACGCCAGTGTGCTGCCTTCGCCTTTGGTGTTCCCCATGATATCAACGGATTTCACCCCTACACCATGAGTTCCGCACACCTCTCGCATCGTCAAGTCATGCCGTATCTTTCGCAGAGCTCCGGTTAAGCCGGAGCATTTAACAAAAGACTAACATGACCGCCTACGCGCCCTTTACGCCCAATAATTCCGGATAACGCTCGGGGTACTCGTATTACCGCTGCTGCTGGCACGAGTTTAGCAACCCCTTATTCATGAGGTACTATCAATAAAATTTCTCCCTCATAAAAGATCTTTACATTCCGAAGAACTTCATCAATCACGCGACGTCGCTCCATCAGGCTTTCGCCCATTGTGGAATATTCTCGGCTGCAGCCACCCGTAGGTGTATGGCCCGTATCTCAGTGCCATCGGTGGGGGTCAGCCTCTCAGCTCCCCTAAGCGTCATAGCCTTGGTAGTCCATTACACTACCAACTAGCTGATACTACGCAGGCCGATCAAGAAGCGATAAATCTTTACCCCGAAGGGACCATCAAGTATTATCCCGTCTTTCGACGGATTATCCCTGACTTCTCGGTTCGTACCTACGCGTTACTACCTCGTTCGCCATGGGTCTAAACCCATTCGACTTGCATGCCTTATCCACGTCGCCAGCGTTCATCCTGAGCTAGGATCAAACTCTAAAAAAAAGACAAGAGTGAAACAAAAGAAAATCCAATTTGCATCGCTGTGCTATTTGGTCTTTTGTTCTCGTAATTACGTCTAACGAATTCTTGCAAAATTCTATTAGCACGCGCAACTGATACTTTTATCAATTGCGATTTGTGTTGCATTTGTACTTGTATGTGGCCTTTCAAAATAAAGGCGCTTTTTCAATGAGCGTAACCTCTATTATACGCAAAAGCATTTCAGTGTCAACACCCTGTGCACATCCGAATATATGCCCCTATTAAGCCGTTTTTTCCATTTCTTAAAAAGGGAAATTTTAGAACGCCAAAAACAGGCATATAAAAGTCCGGCGTTTCCGCCGGACTTTTATCGTTTCTCGTTCCATCCCCTTTTTTCTTTATCCTTGTTGCTTTTTCCTGCGTTCGTTACGGCTTCCTCCCGGCGCGAATTTCCTGAATAAAGTACTCTCCCTGCTGTTTAAAGCTCGGGTCTTCCGCCATCACTTTTTCTATCTCGGCGATAGACGCGGCGTTATCGCCCATTTCAAGATATGTAGCGGCGAGACGAATGCGAACCTGAGAGTCTTCTTTCTCTTTAAGTTTTTGATTGAGGATCTCGAGGACTTTGTCGTACTTCTTCATAAAAGCGTAGGTGGTAATAAGGTCTTCATCATATATCGCCGCTGTCCCAAAGTTTTTGATAAGAATATCATCGGCAAGTTTTTGGTCTCCTTTGTAGAGGACCGTTACCGCGTACATCTTTGCCGCCTCTTTAAAGTCAGTATCAAGTTCATAGGTCGCTTTCGCCAAAGCCATCGCGTCATCGGCTCGTCCGGCATTCAAATAACAGAGAATAAGACTCAGACTAATCGTCTGTTTATTCGGAGAAAGCTCATGAGCTCTTTCAAAATGAGCGAGCGCTTCATCCTGCTGTCCGTATCTCAAGAAAAGCGTTCCGGCAAAAGTTTCAATGCGAGCATCTTCGGGGACATCCCGTATCTGCTCCAGAATCTGTTCTTTGGCGAGTTCAAAAAGTTGCTTCTGCATATCCTTATCTACGCCCGGCGAAGCGTTCCGAACGGCCGCCTGCACGATCTGTTCTCTTGCCTCGGAATTGCCGAACGTATCATACGCAATAACCTGTTTGAAGCTGTCAAAATTTTCTTTCGTAAAAGTCACTTTTCCGGAAGCATCCTGATGTGGCTGGATTCCGGCAATAATCGCCTGACTCGCCAGTATCGGTTTGATGTTGACGATATACATGACAATGACAAAAACAAACAAGACCGGGCCGGCGATATACGACAAAGGAAGAACGTCATTTCCCGGTACAAATTTCTTTGTAAAATTTTTCGCCATCACCGGTTCCTCTACATGAGAAGAATGGAGAAAAGCGAGAACGGAAAAGAAAAGAATATAACTGAACAAATTATCAAAGACGAAAATGTTATGGACGAAGTAAGCCGCAAACAATCCGGTCAAGATGCTCTTTTCAAGAAGATGATGCTCTTCTTCTCCGGAAACATATTTTTTCCAAGCAAACGAAATGTTTTTCAACAAACCTTTTTCTCCGAACTTTGTTCCCGTCTCCCAAACAAACAACACGCCTAAAACAAAAAGGAGAAGATACGCGAAGAGTCCCAAGAATCCGGCAGAAATCAGCCAATCCAAGAAGATGTCGTGAGCGCGATCAAACCACTGCTCCTGATTCCACATGCCGGGATTGTAATACTTATTGAACACCACATTGAAGTTATCCTGTCCCCAGCCGAGGATCGGGCGTTCTTTAAATCCGTCTATCGCCATACCCCAAACCATGAAGCGAGAATCCACCGTTGACCCGGAAAGAGAAATCGTGGCAAAACGAGAGAGGGTGGAATGACTCTGTACAAAACTTGAATCTTTGAATTGAAATACCGAAAAGATAAAGACGGCAACGAACCCGACAACCCCGATGGCAATTTTTTTCAGGAGCGGATTCTTTTTGCTCAAGAAAATAAAAATGAGGGACGAAAGCGTAACGCCGACAAAAAATCCGAGCATGGAACCGCGAGTTTCCGTAAGGAACATGATGATCACCTGAAGAATGATGGCGCACGCGTAAATCCACCACAGGAAATTATATTTCTTGGTTCGCGTCATAAGAAAAGCGGTCAGAAAAGCGTTAAAAAGCAGATATCCTCCAAGATAGGCCGCATTGCCAAAACGCCCGTCGAGACGTCCGCCGCCCTGATTGATTGCCGCCCCTCCGGCATACTGCATCCATCCGTAGAGAGCCATAATGGTCGCGGCAAAAACCGATGTCTGTAAAAATTTCGTCCAAAGGTCTCTGGTCAAAACGGAACCGGCAACGACAAAAAAAGCAAAAACGTGGATGAGCGCCGCAAAGCCTTCCATTCGTTCATAATTGGACCAAATGCTTCTTGCGGGATTGGCGCCAAAAATATCCGCGAGAAAAACGATTCCGACAAAAGATGCGGCCGTCGCCATAATCCATGAAAATTTCGGACGATACGAGACATTCGCGTACGCGAGCAATATCCACAAAGCGAATATCACCTCGGTGATAATTCTAAATCCAAAGTTTTTCCCGGTAATAAAAGGAAAAAACATTGAGCCGGTAACAAGGAATGCCAAAAACGGCACCGCAAAGATTCCCGTAAGAATCGCGTTGCGTAAAAAATTTTCTGTTGTTTTCATAGCCTCTATAGTACACCAACTTTATTAAATAAAAAAGAATCATAGACAAACTTCCTCTAAAGCATTTTGGCAACCTCTTCAGCCACAAACATTCTTCCCTTTTCATTGAGATGTTCGCTCGGGAGAACGGGTGACTGGAAATAGCTCGGATCAACGGAAAAAGCGAGATTCAAGCAAGAATGTTTTTTCTCTTTGAGAATGGCGCAAACGGTATCGGTATTCTTCTCCATTTGTTCTTTGAATTCTTTTCCGTAAAATTTTTCTCCCTGCTCGTGATTTATCGGGGTAATATAAAAATATATTTTTATACCCGATCGGTCAGCTTGGTCAATAATGTTTCGCAACGAATCAAGCTTTCGATGCTTTGCATCAAGATCAAACATATACCCGAGCATAAAACTCGTTTTGATATTTTCCGGCGTTGTTGTCGCGAGAACCGTGTCATTAAAATCTGCGACAATGCCAATCTGCTTTTTTCCCCGATAAACCGGCGTCTGATAAAACTCGGAAAAAGTTACGGCGTTAACATTTATCGCGCGAAATACGGCAAGCGGTTTGTAAAAACAAGCAATAAGAGGAGACGGCGCCGTCAGATAAAATATCTCCTTTTCAAACTGAAATTCCGGCCGCTTGTCGTACCACGGGGAAAAGCTTCTCATATTGATGGGTATGATTATGACGGGCTTTTTTCCGGATTTTGCGATCTGCCCAACCATGGCTTCATAGAGACCCAGATGATTGGAACTGCGGGAAAGGTCGGCGATGGAAAGCTCCGGTTTTAAACGTCTGAGCATTTCGGTGATCGGAGCTTTGTCAGTATCCGTATCGGCCGAAGCGTCAACCGTACTGTCTCCGAAGTACAAGACGTCATATCCTTTATCAAGGGTTTCAGAAAGGGTTCTCGCTCCCCACGGTTCGGTAATAAAATGAGAGATCGCGATCTGCGAAAGAAAAATGATGATGAAAAATACTGTCCAGCTCCAAAAAATTTTCATATTAGAATTGAAAATAAATAAACAGCACTTCGGTAGTTACCCCCAGATTCATTATGGAGAGAACCAAAACAACATACCATATCCATCTGAAAATCTTGGGGATTTTGTTGAGTAAAACAAAAAGTCCTATTTTATACTCCAGTATTTCAGAAACAATAACGACCAGCACCAATCCCAAAAGAAAAGAGAACCTCAAATTTCCATAGTACAGTTGGAGTGTGGAAAAAAGCATTCGGAAAGGAGCAACGCTCATCTGAAAAAGAGCCGTCCCCACGGTTCGGCCAAACTCGGAAATCCCCGAAGGAAAACGAGATACTATATAGAGCGCATCAGCAAAGGTTCCCGCCCGAAAAAAAACAAGCGAGGCTGTCCAAAAAGAAAAGACGTAGAGCCTGCCAAATATATTTGAACATATGTCCGGAAAAAATGACGATATTTTATTTCTCCACCGAGAAGTAAGAAGTTCAAGAGAAAGAACGAATCCATGAAGCAAACCAAAGAAAACAAACAGCCAGCTCGCCCCATGCCACAGTCCGGCAAAAGCAAACGTAACCAACGTGGCGCACACGATGCCGAGCTTCCCCATTTTCCTCCATCCCATGGAAAGCGGGAAGAAAATATAATCGCGTATCCACGAAGAAAGCGAGATATGCCATCTTCTCCAAAATTCCGTTACGGTCGTTGCGCCATACGGGACTTTAAAATTTTCCATGAGATCAAAACCCATAACCTTCGCCGAACCGAGAGCGATATCGGAATAGCCGGAGAAATCGCAATATATCTGAAAAGCGAAAAATACCGAAGCAAGCAAAAGAGGAGCTCCGGAATAATGATGCGGGTTTCCAAAAACAAGACCGACGTACATGGCGAGATTATCCGCGATTACCGCTTTTTTGAAAAATCCCCACAGCATCCGTTGAAGCCCCGCTCTTAATCTCAGGTAATCAAATTCATGCCTTTCGCGGAATTGGTGAAGCAAATTCTGAGGACGTTCAATCGGCCCCGCAACCAATTGCGGATAGAACATGACATAGAGCGAATAAATGCCGAGGTGTCGTTCGGCTTTCTGCTTCCGACGATATACCTCAATAACATAACTCAAACTTTGAAACGTATGAAAAGAAAGCCCTATCGGCAAAGCGATACTCAAAAAACCAATGGAATAATTCCAATGCAGAAAACTCGCTATTTCTTTAAAATTGGCATTGAAAAAATTAAAGTACTTGAAAAGGATAAGCAGAAGCGAAGTGCTGACCACGCTTAAAATCAAATACGTTTTTCTCTTTTTCACGTCTTCCGTATCTTCAATTTTTATGCCCGCATAATAGTCAATTCCGATGGCGGTAAAAAGTATCAGTATATAGTACGGAATAAAAGCCATGTAAAAAACACAACTCGCCGCAAGAAGAAACGCCCAGCGATATTTGTGCGGAGCAAGAAAATATCCGGCGGTAACAACCGGAAAGAAGATGAGAAAAGAAAACGAATTGAAAAGCATGAAAAAAGGAAAGGCTGTCCGCCTTCCCTTTCAAATATATCATAAGTAAAGCCGATTGAAAAAACGTTTTAGATTCGTTTATAGATGTCGTCGTACCGTTTGATATCATCCTCTCCGAAGTACGTCCCCGTTTGAACCTCAATAATCTTCAAATTTATTTTCCCGAAATTCGCCAAACGATGTTTTGTCTGAGCCGGAATAAACGTGCTCTGATTTTTATGAAGCGGAATTTCTTCGTTTCCCACCGTCGCGGTCGCTACGCCCTCCACGACAACCCAGTGTTCGGAACGGTGTTCATGTGATTGATAAGAGAGTTTCGCTCCCGGATACACGGTGATTTTTTTCACTTTATACAAAGGATTGTCTATCAGCACCTCATATTTTCCCCACGGTCGGTGAACCAGAATGTTGTGCTCTACCTCGGGATATTTTTTCTCTTCCAAATGCGCGAGCATTTTTTTCACGTCCTCGCTTCTTCCCCTTTTATGGATAAGAATACTGTCGTTGTTTTCAATGATAACCAAGTCCTCAACGCCGAGGGTCGCGATAAGCCGGTTGCTCGTCGTATGAACGAATATGTTTTTGGAATCAACGCTCGCGTGGCGCGAAGAATGTTTTTTGTTTTTCTCCGACGCTTCCGCAAGGCTGTCAAAAGAACCGATATCGCTCCACCCGAAATCCCCCTCAAAAAGAATTATCTTGTCCGATTTTTCGGAGATGCCATTGTCTATGGAAATTTTTTGGAGTTCGGAAAAATGTTCTATAAATCTTTCCCATTTTTCTTCATACGCCTTCGCCGTTTCGGGAACATGTTTTTTAAGGGCAGAAACAAAAGTTTTGGCATTAAACATATACAGGCCCGAGTTCCAAAGATACTCGCCCGAAGCAAGATATTCTTCCGCTGTCGTCTTGTTCGGTTTTTCCTTAAAAGAAACAACGTCAAAAAAACTGCCGTGTTTTTTTCCTTTTTGGATATAGCCGTAGCCCGTTTCCGGTTTAAGGGGAACAATGCCGATAGTGCCGATATGATCACCGACATCCTTGCCCATTTTCTTTACCACTTTGGCGAATGCTTCGCCGTCAAGAATGCAATGATCGGCGGGAGCAAAAAGTATCGGCTCGGTTGCCGGTATTTTTTTCTTTTCCCTCAAGTATTTCACCGCCAAAGCGACGGCCGGAAGCGTGTTGCGCGCCGTCGGTTCCAGAATGATATTATCTTCGCTGAATGTCGGAAAAATTTCTTTTATCTGGTTGAACACGTTGTAATAATTATCTTTGTTCGTAACGAAAAAGATATTTTCATCCGGCATGATCCGGCGCATGCGTAAAAACGTCTCCTGCAAAAGAGATTTGTCGCTATAGAGATTTAAAAACTGCTTCGGATAATTTTTTCGCGAAAGGGGCCAGAGCCTTGTTCCCGATCCGCCGCATAAAATAACAGAGTTCATAGGTATCGTATAATACTTTTAATGGACTCCTATTGCAACAGATAAAAACAACGTCCGGTTACAAAGACCGATTAATCTCACCGTGTCAATGTTTTCAAACAAATAAAAAAATGTCAGAATGGAATTTCAGATCATAAAAAAATGAAAACACCTAAAAAAGCGCTCATCACCGGAATCACCGGACAAGACGGATCCTACTTGGCAGAATTGCTTCTGGAAAAAGGATATGAAGTTCACGGCATTATCCGCCGAGCAAGCACTATCAATACGCACCGTCTTGATCATCTGTATCAGGATCCGCAGAAAGAGGATCGGGCGCTTTTTTTGCATTTCGGAGATCTTTCCGATGCCAGCAACATCAATCGACTCATAGAAAAGACGCAGCCTGACGAGCTCTACAATCTCGGCGCTCAAAGCCACGTACGAGCCAGTTTTGACACACCCGAATACACCACGGATGTAACCGGCACGGGAACGCTTCGCCTCCTTGATGCCATACGAAAATTCGGAGCAAAAACAAGATTCTACCAAGCCTCTTCCAGTGAGATGTTCGGAAAGGCCGAAGAACTCCCCCTCCGAGAAACTTCACACTTCCACCCGCGCTCTCCTTACGGCTGCGCCAAAGTCTACGCCTATTGGATTACCAAAAACTACCGCGAAAGTTACGGGATGTTCGCATCCAATGGAATTCTTTTTAATCATGAATCGCCCCGCCGAGGAGAAACATTCGTTACGAGAAAAATAACGCAGGGATTGGCGCGGATAAAACTCGGGAAACAAGACAAACTTTTCTTGGGAAATTTAGACGCAAAAAGAGATTGGGGGTATGCCAGAGATTATGTGGAAGGAATGTGGCGTATGCTCCAGCATAAGACGCCGGATGACTTTGTCCTTGCTACGGGAGAAACACACTCCATAAGAGAATTCGCGGAAGAAGCGGCAAAAACTTTTGACTTTGAAATCGTCTGGCAAGGAAAAGGTCTCAAAGAAAAAGGCATTGATAAAAAAACAAAAAAAGTGCTGATTGAAATTGATCCCGCCTATTTCCGCCCCGCGGAAGTGGATGTCCTTTTGGGAGATTATGCCAAAGCCAAAAAAGCTCTCGGATGGAAACCTTCAACCACTTTCAAAAAACTCGCCAAACTCATGGCCGAAAGCGATTACGAAGCCGAAAAAACCGCAGAATAAATAACAGCAAAGCACCATAAATCTCTATGATGAAAAAAGATTCAAAGATCTACGTCGCCGGACACAAAGGACTCGTCGGAAGCTCAATCGTCAGAGCTCTGCAAAAAAAGGGATATAACAACCTTGTTTTAAAAACAAGAAAAGAACTGGATTTGCTTGACCAAAAAGCGGTTGAGAAGTTCTTCGCTCAAGAAAAACCGGAGTATGTTTTCCTCGCCGCCGCCAAAGTCGGAGGAATTATTGCCAACAAAACCTATCCGGCGGATTTTGCCTATTCAAATCTTCAGATTCAAAACAATGTTATTCACAATGCGTATCTCTCTAAAGTAAAAAAGCTTCTCTTCCTCGGCAGTTCCTGCATTTATCCGAGAAACTGCCCGCAACCGATAAAAGAAGAATATCTTTTAAGCGGTTATCTTGAACCAACCAATAAAGCATACGCCATTTCAAAAATTGCCGGCATGATAATGTGCGAATCCTACAACAAACAATACGGAACGAATTTCATTTCCGTCATGCCCACAAACCTCTACGGTCCGAATGATAATTTTGACCTTGAAAATTCCCACGTCCTTCCTGCGATGCTGCGCAAACTTCACGAAGCAAAAAAGAATCAAGCAAAGGAAGTCATTATGTGGGGAAGCGGAAAACCAAAACGCGAGTTTTTGTACATTGATGATCTTGCCAATGCCTGTATCTTTCTGATGAACAAATATGACGGTTCGGAAACAATAAACATCGGCACAGGTGAAGATTGCTCCATTAAAGAACTCGCCGAACTCGCGAAAAAGACTGTCGGCTTCGCCGGAAAACTCGTCTGGGATAAAAGCAAGCCCGACGGCACACCCCGAAAATGGTTAGACGTTTCAAAACTTCATACTCTTGGCTGGAAGCATAAAGTTCCTCTGGAAAAAGGAATAAAAATGTCATACGCCTGGTTCAAAGAAAGTCGGGCTGAATAAAATTTTATTCCCTATTATTTAAGAACATCATCCAAATAATCTTTGTTCGCGTTTTGCAACAGTTTGTTATCTTTCGGAATATCAACATACTCCGACAACCTCTTATTTCTTTCAGCCATATATAAAATCATCCGCAGGTAATACTTATCGGTTCCATGCGACGGATCTATAAATTCGTTATCGTGTTTTCCGAGAATAGTACTGTCGGAAAAATCGTAAAAGTCAAAATCGTGTCGGGAAAGAGTTTCTCTGAGGGCCGCTGGCAGCTGCAATACATTTTCTTTTTGTCCGTCAGGCAAACGAATGAGTTCCTGATACACAAGCGGTGGAAAAGGAGGAATATATGCGACCACATAGAGATGCTTCTTTTGGCAAAGCGTTAAAAGCTCATCAAGAGACAAAATCACGTCTTTTGAGAAAGGGTCGCTGTATTGATTATAATATGGATTGCTCCTGTTCGCTCTGAGTAAAGAAATGGAAGTATCCATATCTGATTTCAAAAGTTCCTCGCGATTCGGTTCTGAAAGTTTTTTCCGGTATTGATAGCTGCCATCGGGACGAAACCCTTCTTCCCTCATAATGCCGGTTAACCCGATGCTTTCCGTCTGCCCCGAGCGAATCCACAATTCTTTGATGGAAAATCTTCCTGAAAAGTAAGCGATATAAAAATTCCTCCACCTTCCCAAGAACAAATCTTTCAACCTTTCATAATCTGTTTCGGACGGATACTCATGAAGGTATGACGGCAAAAACATATTCGGATCCAAACCGAGTATAACAATTTCAGTTTTATTGTCGTCGGGAAGTTCCTCAATAAATTTTTTCATCCCGTCAATGCTCACCACGGAATTGCTTGCCGTAACAAATGTGGACGATGCCGTAAAAAATTCTTTTCTGAATTGTCCCGTACGGGAAGTCCCGAGCGCAAACACGGTCGGATTGTTCTTTGCGACAAGCGCATTCTTAAGCCCGGATATATTGCTATAAGCAAGCCCTATCACCGCGTTCGGATGTTCTTTCTCCACGAGAAGAGCGCGGTCTATCGTATAATATTCTCGGCTTAGCAGAAATACGGTAATCGGCAAAATAAATATTAAGCCAAACGGAGCTAAAAAAAGAAAGAATTTTTTTAAGAAATGCGACATGTTTAGAATTGAAAATAGATAAAGGCAGTTTCCCCAAAATACCCCGAAAACAAGATAATCAGAGCGATCAGATAATACCATCCGTATCTGATAACTCTCGGCTGGCTGTCAAAAATATAGAAAGTGTTTTTCCGTGTCTGAAAATACTGAACGATCTCCATCACTATTACCATGGCATAAGCAAATACGTGCTGTGTTCCTCCGATTCCAAGACCCCTTCCAAGCTTAAACCGTAAGTAATTCATATCAAAGAAATTACCGATTCCAACAGCAATACCCGAGAAGATCTGCCCTGCTTGAGAAATGTTTTGAGCGCGGAAAAATATCCAACCGATAAGAACGAGAAAAAAAGTAATAAGTGTTTGCGCCACGGATTGGATTTTTCTTGGAGTCCCGAGAATCTTCCATATCTTCTCTCTTGTTTGTTTCGTTATCTCTCCAACAACACGATAAACTCCATGCAAAGCCCCAAAAGCCACGAACGTCCAGTTCGCTCCGTGCCAAAGACCGATAAGAACGAATGTCGTCATGATATTAAAATACCAGCGAAGCTTTGTTGAAACCCGATTTCCACCAAGAGGAATATACAAATAGTCGCGAAGCCATCCGGACAACGACATGTGCCATCTCCTCCAAAACTCGGCAATGGAACGCGAAGCGTAGGGGCGGTTGAAGTTCTCGGAAAGGTCATATCCGAGCACGAGAGCGGAGCCGATGGCGATATCAGAGTAACCTGAAAAATCACAATAGATCTGATAGGAGAAAAAAAACATCATGATGAGAAGAGCCACCCCGTCGGAAGGAAGATGCGCAAACATCGCATTCACAACAAGAGCCAGCTGATCCGCAATAACCAGTTTCTTAAAAAATCCCCACAGCATCCTTTCCAACCCCTTTCTTGCGTTTACCGGATCAAAATCATGAAAAACATGGAATTGAGGCAAAAGATTCTGAGGCCGTTCTATCGGCCCGGCAACCAACTGAGGGAAAAACATGACATAGAGAGCATAGGTCAAATAATTTTTCTCCGGGGCATATTTTTTCCGGTATACTTCTATGACATAGCTCAAGCTTTGAAAGACATGAAAAGAGAGACCGAGAGGCAGAATGATGGTCAAAAGAAACGGAGAATAGTTCCAGTGCAGAAAACCGGCGAGGGAGGCGATATTTATGTTGAAAAAATTGAAGTATTTAAAAACAAAAAGCGTGCCGATATTCGCAAAAATGGAAAGCTGGAGAAATCTTTTCCGTTCAATGCCTTCTCTTTTTTCAATGGCCTGAGCGGCAAAAAAATCAACGGTGATGAGGAAGAAAAGAATGAGGATATATTTCGGAACGAAGGCCATGTAGAAAACACAGCTTGAGAGGAGAAGAACGCTGGTCTGGAAACGTTTGGGGACAGAAAAGAATGCAGCAAAGACCAGAGGGAAAAATATCAAATATGAAAATGAATTAAAAAGCATAAGTTAGAATTCAGTTACCAAAAATCCCGGCAGAGCAATAGTCTTTCCGCTCCACCTTCTCTCTTTGTCGTTCACAAGGGAAAGAGCAGTAAGAGAAACTTCTCCGGCATCCGTAACATTTTTGGTGCCGATTTTTTTAACAATGAATTCTCTTATTGCGAGCGGAAGATCTTTGTTCAACCCATCCGGCATAAAGGCCGGGGCAACGGAATAAACGCGAAATGAAGTCTCAAAAGAGATAGAACGGAGCAATCCCCACAACCCCGATTTTGCGGCTACATATGAACCGCTTTTTGCATGAGCAGTACCATGAAAGATTGCCGAAGTCGTTATCCCGATGATGGCACCGTCTGGAGAAAGCATCTCGCTAAAATACTTAAAAAGATAAAAACCCCCAAGAACATTTACCGCAAACTGTTTTTCAAAATCTTTTTCAGAAACAGAAAGCGCCGGCTGGCGGACAAGGGGAGCCGATGCGGCGTGGATTATGGCAAAAATCCCTCCAAATTCTTTTTTTACTTCGTCAGCCGCTTTCTTTACATCATAAAAATTGGAAACATCAGCGAGTTTAAAGTGCAGATTTTCCGTACCAGACAATCCTTTTATTTCTCTTTCAAGGACAATGATATTAAAACCGTTTTTCGTAAACGTTCGGACAAGAGCGTTTCCTAAATATCCGCCTCCGCCGGAAATGATTATTGTTTTTCTTTTGCTATCCATATCCTATTTCGGCATTATACCGGTCTCCGGCGCGATTAAAAATGTGAACTCTGATATTCCATTCGCCGTTTCCAAACAAAGAGAAGATATTTTTTCTGCCACATCTTCTGCCGCAGCAAGCGTTTTTGTCGGGCTCGTACTTCTCGTTATTTCAAGAAATGCTTTCGGGGTATCGCGATTCAGCCCTCCAGGTAATACGCCCGGAGCAATAGAATATACTCGGATGCCAAAAGAAGAAAGTTCTTCTTTGAGCGCAACGAGCATCCCTTGAAGAGCGAACTTCAGCACGCTGTAAGCTCCGCGAGCTTTTGTGTTGATTGGAGTAACGACACCTGCGGTGGTAATTCCAATAATCACCCCGTCTTTGTGTTCTTTGAGGCGCCTTGCGCAAGACGACAAAAAATTAAAAGTCCCAAATATATTCACCTTAAACTGTTCATCCAAATCAGCAGGGGAAGAAAGGTGAAGTTGTTTTGGCTTCGGCAGCGTTCCGGCGGCGTGAATACACGCATATAAATGGCCCATTTCTTGTTCTATCCTATCAATAACCTGAGTAACGGCGTTTTCATCCGAAATATCGCAAAAATAAGCATTATGTCCTTCTCCTGAAAGTTCAGAAACCATACGAATAGCATCCTCCTTTGATAAACCATAGTAAAGCATCGCTATACGCATGCCGTCAGCCGCAAGTTTTTTTGCTGTTTCGTATCCGATGTATCCCGTTGCACCGGATATTACCGCAATCTTTTGAGTGGCATTCATTTTTTATTTATAGTAAAACCCCTGCATACACGGAACCGGAAACGAGCAATTCTTTTTCCGTGCGTATTTCCATTAAAAGTTCTATAAGGCGAAGCGGTTCGCTTTTATAGACGACAGCCCCCTTCACAATAATACGGTCGCCGATTCTTGCCGGTTTTTTAAACTCAAGCGTTTCTTTCAACAAGAGAGCTTTTTTCCCGGGCAGTTCCATTCCGACAAAACGAGAAACCAATGATCCGAGAAACATTCCGTGAACGACCCTCCCGACAAATTCCGTTTCATTTGCATATTCTTCATCAACATGAAGCGGATTATAATCACCGGAAAGTTCAGCGAATTTTTGTATGTCGCTTTCTGTTATCGTTACTTCAAAAGAAGAAGAATCCCCCTTTTTAATATCCTCAAATTTTAAATCTTTCGCAATCATGCAATCAACCCTTTACCCTTCAATACCGCTTTTATATCGCCAAGCGATTTTGCGTTTAGCACTTCGTCCATACTGAATGAGAAATTAAATTCCTTCTCCAAAGCGGCAATAAACAGAAGAAAGTTCATGGAATCCCACTCAGGTATATCTTTCGGAGTCAAAGAATCTTTTACTTCAGATGGCGACATTTTAAAAGCTTCGCCCGCCATTTCATTAAATTTTTCCATATTATTTGATCGTAATCCACTCCGGAGAGGAAGGAGTATCTTCCACCATTGTTTCGTTATTGATAAAACGCCGATTGATAAATTCTTGAGCCGGCGCGTTTTTTTCCGTAGGGATAAAAGTAACCGCGAGACGCTTCACTCCCTCTTTTTTCGCGACACCAGCAATGGCCGTCAAAAAAGCATCTTCTATTCCCCGACCGATTACCCGACAACTCATAAGGAAATGTTCTATGTTCCAATTCTCGCCATTTTTTTTCACAATCGCCAAGTTCGTAATGCCATGTTCACCGAAACGATCGGCAACATGCCCGTGAAATACTTTGTATTCGGGATGTTCCATAAAGCCTGTCATTTCTTCTTCCGTCATGGGGATTTTGTTTACATTGAACTGATTGGTTTTTCCTGTCATCTGAGCAAGGCGAGCAATAGAGGTCGGATCATCTTCCAGAATATGAAGTTCCAATCCGAGATTTTTTAAAAACTCTTCTTTGCTCGGGAATGACTTTTCCGCTTCTTGACGCAACCGTTCCGTTACATACAGACTCCCGCGCATTTTATCTTCATCCGTTATCGCCGCGCTCGGAAAATATGGGAGGGAAAGAAGGAATTTTGCGTATTCTTCAGGACTTGCGGGAAGTTCGGGAACTTCCACAGAGGGGACCATGGCTCGAACGGTCGCACGATTAGTCGGGTCATCATCAAAAAACACCATGGAGTCCAGTCCGATATTGAGTTCTTTTGCCAGTTCAACGATATTCGCGGCCTTATCGTTCCAGTTGATGCGCATCGCCGCAAAGTGAAGTTCTTTCAGGATCATATTCGGATGAGTACGGATTACCTTCATCGCGTCTTCAAAATTATTTCGGCTATTTACCGCCAGAATAATTCCACGATTATAGAGATCCAAAAGAGCTTGTTGAAAAGCAATAAAACTTGAACCCGGATGAGATAAAGAAAGCTGTATTCCATCAAATCCATCTTCCCCGACAATCCCTCCCCAGAGAGTATTATCCAAATCAAGCACAATGCATTTTTTTGTATTCATAAATAAAATAATAATATAAAAAATAAGAAAACAGAAAAATGGAAAGATTGCCAAAGCGGTTATATTTTTGTAATTTTTCTATTTTTATTTTTTTCTATTCGTCATAATTGCGACGGCGACGGCTGTTTCCGTTGTGTGACTTATAGAAAGTAAAATAGATTTTTGCGGCCGGTTTTTTATCCACACTGTCGGATACCCTGAGCCATTCCGCCTGACCTCAATCGCTGACTGAAGCATATCGGCCCTCCCAAAAGCTTTCCACACCGCCTCCTTCGCGGCAAAAGTTGCCGCGAGATGAATACTTGAATCCGCAAAAGAGAAACAGTATTCCAACTCTTTTTCGGTGAAATTATTAGACAAAAATCGGTCTTCCCCGTTTTTCTTAAAAGAAGCAAATTTTTTGACCTCCGCAATATCAATACCGACCCCTTTTACTGTCATATGTCCATTATATTACAGGAAGCGCCGGCCCTTTTCAATCCCCGCCTTTCCGGTAACTTTTTGTGTTTTTAACAGTTCTATAAAAAGCGAGCATTCCCACTGGAAAAAATCCCTAAAATAACGTAAGATATAATGACATGCAAACGACGATAATCAAACCAAAAAAAATCTTTAGATGGAATGATCTTCGTGAAATTTGGCAATACAAAGAATTGCTCTATTTTTTCACATGGAGAGACCTGAAGGTTAGGTACAAACAGACCGCTCTCGGGGCGGCGTGGGCGATCTTCCAACCATTCATGACCATGGTGGTCTTTACCATCTTTTTCGGAAAACTCGCAAAAATGCCCTCTGATGGAGTTCCCTATCCGATTTTCGTTTACACGGGATTGCTCTTTTGGCAATTTTTTTCCAGCGCGCTTTCCAGCACCAGCTCATGCTTGATAGCCAATCAATCCATTATTACCAAAGTGTATTTTCCTCGCCTCATTCTCCCGATCACTTCGGTTATTACCCAATTGGTTGATTTCGCCATCGCCGCGACGATTCTCGTGGGGATGATGATCTATTACGGATATCATCCCAACCTGTTGGGAATTCTCGTCCTTCCGATCCTTCTTATCATTTGTTTTATGGCAGCCGTCGGTCTGGGGCTTTTCCTTGCCGCAATCAATGTAAAATATCGCGACGTCCGTTATATTCTTCCTTATTTTATTCAAATGTTAATGTTCTTGACCCCTGTCATTTACCCGGCCAGTATCGCCGGAAAATACTCATGGATACTTGCTATAAATCCAATGACCGGAGTGATCCAGAATGCGCGTGCGGCTCTTTTGGGCACAGCAAAAATAAACGGCCTTCTTATATTCATTTCTTTCGTGGCGACTTCTGTTCTCCTTGCTATCGGTATCGTCATGTTTAAAAAAACAGAGCGATACTTTGCGGATATAATATAATTTCATGGAACAACCAACCATCATAGAGATAAAAGGCCTCGGTAAACGGTATAATATCAATCATCACCGCGGCGGATATATAGCGCTCAGAGATGTTATTGCAAACGTCTTCCGGGCTCCTTTTGCCTTTCTTAAATTCAAAGCAAAGCAGCTTGCCGGCATTGATGTCAAAGAAGAATTCTGGGCACTGAAGAATGTAAACATTGATATCAAAAAGGGAGAAATAGTTGGGATCATCGGGCCGAACGGTTCCGGGAAATCAACATTGCTTAAAATACTCTCGCAGATTACCCCGCCGACAACGGGAGAGGTGAAGATCAAAGGAAAAGTCGGCAGTCTTCTTGAGGTAGGTACAGGTTTCCACCCGGAACTTACCGGGAGAGAAAACATTTTCTTAAACGGCGCCATTCTGGGGATGGAGAGAAAGGAAGTGGCGGAGAAGTTTGATCGCATCGTTGAATTTGCGGGAATTGCTCAGTTTTTGGATACGCCGGTAAAATACTATTCCAGCGGAATGTATGTCCGTCTCGCCTTTTCTGTCGCAGCCCACATGGAGCCCGATATCCTTATTATCGATGAAGTGCTTGCGGTTGGAGACGCGGAATTTCAAAAAAAATGCCTGGGAAAAATGGATGAGGTAACTAAACAAGACGGGCGCACCATTCTTTTTGTCAGCCATAATCTCGCCGCCATTCAAAGCTTGTGCACCAAAACAATTCTTTTGCAGAAAGGAGAAATCAAAGCAGCCGGTGATACCAACGAAATCATAAAACAATACCTGGAAGAAATGACCACGCAAGGGGTTGAATTAAAACCGGATCTCAACAAAGATGTAACTTTCACAAAAGCTTGGATAGCGGATGAAAACGGCGTGGCGACTGACATAATAGACGTATCAAAGAATTTCAAAATTTGCGCTGAATTTTCCGTACAAAAAGAGACAAACAACGCAGAAATAAGTTTCGGACTCAAAAACAGCGAGGGAATGAATGTGATCTTCACAAGTCTTTCCGAAAAAAATAAAGGTGAGTTTGAACATCTGCCAACGGGAAAATACTCAGTGGTTTCCGGGGTTAGGGGAAATTTTCTTATGCCGAGCATCTATACGCTTCTTGTCGCGGCGCATGTACGAGGTTCAAAAAACATAGATCATTGTCCCGACGTGTTGAGTTTCACTATTGCGGATAACGGAAGAACGCCAATGTCACCTTACGGAAAATACGGTTTAGCTCACTGCGCCGTGCTTACAAATTGCGATTGGAAAATCGAATCTCTTTCAAGCGAATAATATCTTAATTCTAAAAATGGTTAGAACGATACACTGCGTCGGCGATAGCCACGTCCACGTCTTCTCCGGAACAAATTTTCTTTATCCGATATGGCCGGCAAAAACAGTAAATAAAATCCCGTCGTTTAAGACATATTTTACTGGGCCATCTTTGGCATACAATTTATACAAAGAAAGCGCCAAGTCTCACGATCGTGAAATCCTGTTCAAAATACTTGAAAAAATAGATAAAAAAGATCTTGTTCTTTTGTCTTTCGGCGAACTGGATTGCCGTATGATATATCTCATGAAGCACGTATCGCATCAAAACGAAAGCATAGAAAAAATGATTGATGACGTTTTGGAAAGGTATTTTTCCGCCATCACCGAGATAAAAAACATGGGATATGAGGTAATTCTTTTAGGGTCTTCGCCTCTCATCGTTTCGAGATTTTCCGGTCGTGAAAAATATCCGGATGATGCCGACGACAGAGAAATAAACCGATTAAAAAAAGAATTCAACGAGAAGCTGCTGGAAGAAGCAAAAAATAGAAACATCCGCGTACTTTCAATACTGAATGAACTCCTAAACCCCAACGATGATACAAAACAACAGTACTTTTTAGACGGAGCTCATCTTTCGCAAAGCGCCATGCCTATGATTGTTAAAAAATTGCAGACGATGCTTCCCTTTTCTGAATTCCTCTTATTCCGTAACGCTCTTCTGAAAAAATTTCCTCGTAAGGTTCAAGCCTTCTTGTTTTTTGTCATTTCATGGATCAAACATTTTTGGTTCAAATCCCAAAACAAAATACGATGGGAGTTACTGCGTTTCAAAAAGTTTTTAAAACATCTTTTCGGGGAAAAGATCTACCGTCAGATAAAAAGCGCGTTCAAAACAAACCAATGAAAAAAATACTTCTTCAGGTTCCAAGCCGCCCCCTCGGCAATAACAGGATGTTCGGCCCGGATATAAATAACGTCACCGAAACATGGCGCATGCTTCGCGATAAACTTCAGTTCCTCGGGTATGAATTTACGACCGCAGACAGCAATTCCGTGGAAGGGTGCGGGTGGATCCTTTTTCTTAACGCCGAAAGCGTTTCCAACGAGCACAAAAAATCGTGGAAATGGCGATTAAAAAAAATCCTCGGATTAAAACTCCCGCAAATATGGCCGAAAAGAGAGCTTGTCACAGAAGCGGAAAAATTATCCATGTCCGATAAACTTGTTTTTTTAATCATGGAAGGAAAAGTCATTTGCCCGCGCAACTACGACCCGGCTCTATGGAAACATTTCAACCGTATTTTAACTTGGGATGACGACATTATTGACAACAAAAAATTTTTTAAGGTTCATCATCCTTCCGCAACATCAAAACCAATACGAAATAACCGAACGTTTTCTGAGAGAAAATTTTTAGTAAACATCATAACAAATAAAACATCTTCTCTTCCGCTGGAACTATATACGGCCAGGAGAAATACCATAACGTATTTTGATGCCAATTACCCCGAACATTTCGATTTGTTTGGCATATACTGGAACCAACCGATAACAAAGTGGCAAAAAAGAATTCCTTGGCTGGTCAAAAAATACAAAAAATTTCAAGGCGAGGTTCCAAATAAGATTAATACGCTTTCTCAATACAAATTTGCTTTGTGCTACGAGAACACGGAACAAAACGGCTATATCACTGAAAAGATTTTTGATGCCCTTGCGGCAAAAACAGTGCCAATATATCTTGGAGCGCCGAATGTTGCCGATTATATTGACGAGGATGTTTTTATAGACCGAAGAAAATTCAAAAACGAAAAGGAACTGGCCGATTATCTCTTTTCCGTTACGGAAGAAAGATACAACGAGTATCTCTGTGCGATAGAACGCTTCCTTCAAAGCGAAAAATACAAAAAGTTTCTCCCTGAGAATTTCGCTGAAACAATAACAAAAGTATTAAACCTTACAAAAGACTAAATTTGCATTACATTTCAAAATATCATAAAGTAAAACGGCAGAAAAACCTAACACCTATAAAAATATCATGAACGAAACAACTCTTAAGGGAAAAACCGTGCTCATTACTGGGGGAACCGGCTCTTTCGGAAAAAATTTTGCAAAATTTGTTTTAGCAAAATGCAATCCTAAAAAAGTCATTATCTTCAGCCGCGATGAATTCAAACAGCATCAAATGCAACAGGAAATAAAAGACTCTCGCATTCGGTTCTTCATAGGAGATATTCGCGATCTCCCCCGACTTCAACGCGCTTTTTCTGGGGTAGATGTCATTGTCCATGCCGCAGCGCTAAAACAAGTCCCAGCGATGGAATATAATCCTTTTGAAGCGGTAAAAACCAATATTATTGGTACGCAAAATGTGATAGAAGCAGCTTTGGACCAAAAGGTAGGCAAAGCCGTTCTCATATCGACAGACAAAGCGGTTTACCCCATCAACCTCTACGGTTCAACCAAACTCGCCGCTGAAAAACTTTTTTGCTCCGCGAACATGTATTCTGGGGACAAAATACCTTTTAGTGTTGTGCGCTACGGTAATGTAATCGGTTCAAGAGGCAGTATAATAGAAACAATCCTAAAAAACGGAGAAAATATAAAAACAGTCGATGTTACGAATCCGGATATGACGCGTTTCTGGCTTGCTCTCCCTCAAAGTTTTCAACTCGTACTTTTTGCGCTCAAAAACATGGAAGGACGGGAGATATTCGTTCCAAAGATTCCAAGTATGAAAATCGGCGACCTTTTTGATGCAATTGCTCCAAAGGCAAAGAAAAAAATAATCGGACTCCGACCAGGAGAAAAAATGCACGAAATACTCATTACAGAGAACGATATCAACACCTATTCCCTTGGCGATTACTTTATGATCCTTCCGGACATCAGTTTTAATGAAGGTCTCTATAAAAAATATTATGCGAAAGGGAAAAAAGTAAAAGCAGGGTTCAGTTATACCAGTGATAAAAATGATATTTGGCTGACAAAAGATGAGATTAAAAAACTAGTAACGGAATAATAATGGCCCCAAAAAAAGTACTGATTACAGGCGCTGGCGGGATGCTTGGCCGTGATATGACGAAAATCTTCAGCGAAGACAAGAAATATGCCGTTTTTGGACTGATAAAAAATGATGGTTTCAAGAAAATTCCTTTGGTTCATTATATCACTGCCAACTTAAAAGACTCCGAAAAAATAAAAAAAATTCTTGAGGATATCCACCCCGATATTATTATTCACTGTGCTGCGCTAGTGGATGTCGGATTCTGTGAAATAAACAAAAAAGAAGCGAATCTCGTCAATGTAAAAGCGACAAAGGTTTTGACTGAAACAAAAAACAAACATACAAAATTTATATACATTTCAACCGATTCGCTCTTTGACGGAAAAATAGGAAATTACAGAGAAACGGAACCGACACACCCGTTAAATGTTTATTCAAAAAGCAAACTTGAAGCCGAAAAGAGTGTACTTTCTGCAGACAAAGGCTCACTGGTCATCCGCACTCATATCTTCGGTTTTCATATCCCTCCGCGAAATGCCATAGCTGAATGGGCGCTTCAAAACTGGAAAAACAAAAAAACAATAAATGGTTTTACTGATTCTTTTTTTAATCCCGTTTACACAAAACAGCTTGCACGGACGCTTAAACATATTTTAGAAAAGAAAAAAATCTCCGGAATTTTAAATATCGGTTCGGAAGAGGTTTTAAGCAAATATTTTTTCTTGAAATTGCTTGCAGACGCTTTTTCTTATGAGACGAACAAAGTAAAACCGATTTCTTCCAATGATATTCAATCAAATATCGCTCGACCAAAAAACACGTCCTTAAACACTTCGTTTTTTAAAAAAACGCTGGGTCAAGGCCTCAGTGTTTTTGACGGATTAAATGAAATGAAAAAAGACTACCATAATTTTAATATTGACCAAGTATCAAAAAAAAGTTATTCTGCTTGTCAGAAATAGTGTTTTTTGAAACAAAGGGGAATCGAAATGAAAATCGGTCAAATATCTATTACAAAAACCGGACCGTTATACTTTATCGCAGATATTGCCTCTAACCATGACGGCGATATTACTCGTGCATTCAAACTTATCGAACTCGCAAAAGAAACGGGAGCGCATGCTGCCAAGTTCCAGAATTTTCAGGCAGAAAAACTGATCAGCAAGGTCGGGTTTAATGTTCTCGGAAAACTATCCAATCAGGCCGCTTGGAAAAAATCAGTTTTTGAGACCTACAAGGACGCGAGCATTTCGTTTGAATGGACAGCGAAGCTTAAAGCAAAATGCGATGAAGTCGGTATTGAGTATTTAACGAGTCCTTATGATTTTGAATCTGTTGACCACGTTGATCCGTTTGTAAATGCTTACAAAATTGGATCGGGCGATATCACCTGGCTCGAAATTATTGAGTACATTGCAAAAAAAGGAAAGCCGGTAATTATTGCGACGGGGGCTTCTTCATTGGAAGATATTACTCGATCAATGGAAACGATTCAAAAATATACCGACAATATAGTACTGATGCAATGCAACACCAATTACACGGCAAACACTGAAAATTTCAAATATATAAATTTGAATGTCTTAAAAACTTATAGGGATATTTATCCCGATATAATTTTAGGATTATCAGACCACACAAAAGGATACTCAACCGTTCTTGGAGCTGTCCCCTTCGGTGCGGTTGTATTTGAAAAACATTTTACAGATGACAATTCTCGTGACGGACAAGACCATAAGTTTGCTATGGACCCGAAATCATGGAAAAAGATGGTGCAATGCGCAGAAGAAGTATATATGGCGCTTGGTGACGGAATAAAAAAAGTGGAAGATAATGAAAAAGAATCCGCTTTATCTTATAAAAGATCAATCCGCGCAAAATACAATATCCGCAAAAATTCCATAATAACCTCCGAAATGTTGGATTTTCTCCGACCTTTATCAAATAAAGGAGTACCTCCCTATCGTGTCTCCGAGATGGTCGGGAAAAAAGTCATAAAAAAGATCAAAAAGGGGGAAGAATTAGTTTTTGAAAAGCTCCAATAATAACAAAGCACCGATTCGTATGGTCGGTGCTTTTTCATATACTTTCAGCGAGGAGTAATGGCAATATCACCTTTTTCAATATATTTTAGAATTCGTTCTATTTCCCCATTAATCGCATTCTGTTTATCATACAGCGAAATATCATTTGGAACGCCAAAAACATCAAAAGAAATATTTTCAGGAATTAAAAGCGAGGCTGTTCTCCTGACTCTGGGAACGTGATAAGTATTAGTTATAAAAACTATTTTCTTCATTTTACTGGTAATCGGATCGTCGCGTAAAATCTCAATCTGTTTTTTTGTGTTTGAGAAAGCGATATCACCCGCATCTAAAAGATAAATTTGATCTTGTCTGACACCGAGACCAATAGCTCTTTCCTCCATTAAAAGAAGCTGTGAACGACATCCGTCCATAATCAAAAAAACTTTTAAAGAAGAATCTAAAAACATTTTTGCGCCATATTCTATCCGAGAAATAAGCTCATCTGAGAATTTACACCGCGGGTCCTCCCTATCAAAATTATAATCAACGTGAGAAAGAATGACTACCCCCTCAATATCAGGAGAATGGGTTTTCGGAACCGACAAATAACACTGTTCAAATTCCTTTTGAAGATTTTTCCTCATTTCTTCTCTTGAGATATTCATGATTTATATTATCCCTTTTTTTTAAAACTAAGCAATAAGACAATCATATTTTTTAAAATATAACCAAATTACCCCTTGACCTTTTCATTAAATATGGGATATACTTCAAACGGATTTTCGTACTTTGATAGTATTATTTGATTTGCAAAAAAACAGATTAAAACCAAAAAGAAGGAGTAAATAAAAAATGAAGATACTTGCTATCATTCCCGCTAGAGGAGGGAGCAAAAGAATACCTCACAAAAACATTAAAAAATTCAACGGTCAGCCCATCATCAAATACTCAATTGATGCGGCAATTCACTCGGGGGTTTTCTGCGAAACAATGGTATCAACCAACGACAAAACTATTGCCGATATCTCCCTTGCTCTTGACGCAAAAGTTCCTTTTATGCGTTCGCAGGAGAATTCGTCAGACACAACGGGTACTGCAACAGTACTTATTGAAGTGTTAGAGGAGTATAAAAAACTCGGACGCGAATTTGATTATGTGTGCTGTATTTACCCTACATCTCCGTTTCTTACCCCCGAACGGCTGAAAACGGCCGAACGCATGATTATTGAAAAAAAAGCAGACGCAGTATTTCCTGTGATGAGTTGCCCTGCCCCGATTCAAAAAGCGTTGAAGATAGAGGACGGTATGGTAAAAATGTTTTGGCCGGAAAATTACGCTACAAGAACCCAAGACATGGAACCATCGTACAACGATTCCAATCAATTTTATTTTCTCAAAACCGATAGTTTTTTGAAACAAAGAACACTCTATCTCAAACACTCTTTACCGCTGATAGTTCCACAGTTCGAAGGACAAGACATCAACACAGAAGAAGATTGGGAAATGGCGGAGTTGAAATATAAACTGCTAAAAAAGATAAGGAGGCAATATGAACGAAAAGTATCGCGAAGTATTCAATCCTGAATATTTTAGAGATCGGGTCGGGAATGACATAAAAAGACAAAAAAGTTTTTTGTCTGAAAAAGAATTCATTAATAAATATATTTGTTCCGGAAAACTTCTGGATGTCGGATGCTCCACTGGAGAGTTCCTTGATGTTCTGAAGTGGAATGGTGAAACCTATGGAATGGAAATATCCGAATTTGCAAAATCCATCGCCACAGAGAAAGGAATACGGTTTGATAAAGATCTTTTTAATTCAAAAAATTTCTTTGATCTTATTGTTTTTCGCGGAACAATTCAGCATATAGACACTCCGTTTCTGTATATGAAGAAAACGTTTGAGGCTTTAAAGCCCGGAGGTTTTGTTGTATTTCTCATGACGCCAAATACGAACAGTCTATATTTCAAACTCTGGAATTCCCTTCCCCTTCTTATTCCTGAACAAAATTTCTACCTTCCATCCGATAATAGCTTAAAACAAGCCATGGAAAATTTCGGCTTCAGTTTCAAAGAAATCAGATATCCCTATCTTGATAGTGCCTACTCAAATCCGGTTAAAGATCATTTCTGTTTTCTTAAAAAACTGTTCACCGGACGCGGGAAATTTGCTTTTTGGAACAACTCAATGGACCTCATATTTCAAAAACCTGCGGAGAGCAATTAAAGCCATGAGCAAACGATCAATAGTAACTAATGAGATACGACAATGCATGGAGCTTCTTTTTCCTATTTCACGAAGTCTTACTGGCATCGGAAATAGAAAAACACTCAAAATACTGCAAGATATTGTTCCTTTGAAAATAAAAGAATACCCTTCGGGACAAGAAGTCTACGACTGGGTAATTCCAAAAGAATGGAATATAAAAGATGGCTGGATAAAAAATTCTCAGGGAGAAAAAATTGTTGATTTCAAGAAAAGCAATTTGCACGTGGTAGGATATAGTCAGCCAGTAAAAGGAAAACTTACTTTTAAAGAGCTTGTTCCCCATTTACACTATAAAGAAAACCTTCCCTGTGCGGTACCCTATAGGACTTCGTATTATAACGATTACTGGGGATTTTGCGTGAGCTATGATGACTTCAAGAAATATTTTAGGGAGGGTGAGAAATACGAAGTTTTCATTGACTCAAACCTTGAGGACGGTTCGCTTTCTTTAGGCGAATTATTGATTCCGGGCAAAAAAAATGATGAGTTTCTCATTTCAACTTATATTTGCCATCCTTCGCTTGCAAATGATAACTTGAGCGGAATTGTGCTTACGACTTTTCTCGCAAAAAAAATGTTGGAAATGAAGCTGAATTACAGCTACCGGATTGTCTTTGTTCCGGAAACGATAGGCGCGGTTGCGTATTGTAAAAACAATGAAGACGCAATGAAAAAAGTCATGGCCGGGATAATAATATCTTGCGTGGGAGGTCCTGGGATTTTTTCGTTGAAACCTTCTTTTGAAGAAAAGAGCTTCGTTGATATCGCTGCTAGAAAAGTACTGACAGCATCAAAACAAGAATTCAAAGAGTATGAGTTCGTGCCTCAAGGAAGCGATGAACGCCAATATTCGTCTCCGGGATTCCGTATACCCTGCATAACTATTTGTCGGGATAAATACTGTGAATATGATTACTATCATACCTCATTAGACAATCTTGATTTTGTCAAAGCGGAAAATATCTTCAAAAGTATTGAAATGCACATGAGACTTATAAAAGAAATTGATTCTCTAAAGTTTTATGAGCGGACAGAATCTCGTTGCGAGCTACAGCTCGGAAAACGCGGGCTCTATCCAAAGATCGGAGCATTAAATCGCATAGATCATGAAAAAAAACCATGGAGAAGCAATGAACTCGATGCCCTATACTGGGTACTGTTTTACGCCGATGGAAAAACGAGTGTTGATCAAATGATTGAAAGATCGCAAATGAACAAAAAGCAAATTCTTGATGCGATTAAAAAGCTTGAAGAAAAAAAATTATTGCAAAAAAAATAATACAAAAGATTACTCAAAGCGCTTTCTCTTAGAGGAAGCGCTTTTTTTATTTACGCAAACAGACATTCCATACTTTTCGTATTTTAATTACAATGCTTTACCTTTAAGAAAAAGGCTTATCATGGGGTTCAAAAAGGTATATAATAAACAAATCAAAAAACATGAAAAAGGTAAAAAAAGCAATAATTTGGCTTAAAAAAAGAACATTGATAAGAACCAGAATTCGGCTATTTTTTCAAAAAATACAAATTGAGAAAGATTTAAAAGAAAATGTCAAATATAAAAACGCCAACAAAGGAAAGCGGTGTTTTATATTAGGAACGGGTCCTTCTATAAAAATACAAGATCTTACACCGCTGAAAGATGAATGGACTTTTGCTGTTGCTGGTTTCTATCTTCACCCGCAGTATGATATAGTGCATCCAAAATTTTTCTCCATTCTTTGTTCAGAAGTTTTTAAAGAAGACGTTGAATCAAAAAAATACCTAGAGAACGTTTCCAAAAAGGTCCATGAAGATACAATAATGATCTTGCCTTTCACATACAAGGAATTAATTGAAAAAAGAGATTTATTCTCTAAAAATAAAAAAATATTTTTATCGCAAAACCAATATTTCACCGAGGACGGGAAATTCAATGTTGATATTGATAAACAAATTCCGTATCTTCAAAATATAATTTTCTCCTCAATGATTACGGCAAATTACATGGGATTCAAAACAATGTACCTCATGGGGGTGGAGCATGATTGGCTCGTAAAAAAAAGCTATATAGAAGGAAAAACCCCTTATTATCAAGAACATCATTTTTACGAAGCGGAAGATGTTCCCAAAATACCAATAATGGATATTATCGTTCCTTATGAAGAAACCTGCAAATGCGCAAGAATAACCTTTCAGACCCACAGACTTTTAAAACAAAAAATGTCAGACGTGAAGATATTCAATTTAACCCCGGGTTCATATCTTGATGTTTTTCCTTTCAAAAAATACGAGGAAGTAATGGAAAGTATTGCTAATGAAAAAAATAAGATGATTCCCAAAAGTCCGATTACAGGAAAAGATAATGTTTTGTTGGAAAAAGAAATTCCTTCTTCTTTTTTAATAGACGGATATAAAAGAGAATTTGGAATAAATGTGGAAAAATTTTTCAAGAATATAAAAACCGTATGTCTTTATCGTTGTCTTGATACCGGTTATCGTTTTTTTGCGCCTTTTGCCATTGCCGGTGACGATTCTTTTTATCAGGAGCTCCAAAAATTCCCATGGTATTACATGGACGAAAAATGGGAACACGGAATTGCTTCTCAATTTATAAAAAAGAACGACAAGGTCTTGGAAATCGGGTGCGCGCGCGGAGATTTTCTTAAAAAAGTTTCCGGGAACGGTTCAACCGCCGAAGGGCTGGAAATGAACTCTGACGCGCTTTTGGAATGTAAAAAAAGAGGTCTTGCCGTTTATTCCGACAGTATTGAAACTTTTTCGCATAAAAAAGAATTATATTATGATGTCGTCTGTTCATTTCAAGTATTGGAACATGTTCCCGACGTCAAAAGTTTTTTGGAAGCATCGCTTGCCGTACTTAAACAAGGGGGATTAATGATTGTAAGCGTGCCGAATAACGACTGCCTTATTTTTACAGATGATAGTACCATCCTTAACATGCCTCCTCACCATATGGGGCGATGGAATATAAATTCTCTTATCTCTCTTCAAAATCACTTCGGGATAGAAGTAGAAAGGATATATTTTGAGCCCCTTCAGGAGTACCATCTCGGTTACGCTTTAAAGATAGCAAACCGTTCAATAAAAGAAAGACTCAACAAAAAAGCCGGCCTTTTTGAGTTTCTATTCAGAAGAATATCAAAACTTATTTCCTACGCAGGAATTTCTGCAATATCAAAACACTTGATTGGCCACAGCGTACTCATCGTATTCAAGAAAAAATAAAAATGGATAAGATTTCAAAAATCAGCTTCGTCATACCGGCATATAATTGCGCCGATACACTGGAGGAATCGGTTGATTCTATTTTTCACGGAAATTTTGAGAATGGCGACGAAGTGATTATCGTCAACGACTTTTCTTCCGATGATACGGGTAAAAAAATCGCGGAATTGCGAAAAAAATATCCGCAGGTCGTTTATATCAAAAATAAACAAAACAAAGGATGCCCCGCGTCCAGAAATATCGGCATAAAAAAAGCAAAAAATCCTCTTATCTTCAATCTGGATGCCGACAACATTTTAGAGAAAGGAAGCATTAAAAAACTCAAAGAATATCTTATCTCCGAAAAAGCCGACGTTGCCGCTTTCAGCGAATATCATTACTTCAAAACCGATACAAAAAAGATAGATCACAAATGGATATACAAAGGAGGCGTTATGTCGCTGGCCGATTTTCTTGCCGGCCCGATCAATCCGGGGCCGGGAGGAAATTTTCTCTATACCAAAAAAAGCTGGGAGAAAATCGGCGGTTATTGGGAATATGGAAAAGGTCTTCATGAGGCTTGGGGATACACGCTGAAACATCTCGCTAACGGTTCAAAGTTCGTCGTACTTCCGAATTCTTTTTATTTCCACCGTTTCGGGGGTGATTCCCTCTTCGTGAGAGAATCTAAAAAAACCGATGAAAGCTCCCTTATGGCGACAAAAATGCTTCTTAATTTTGTCCACCTTCTTACGGATGAAGACGCGGAATATCTGCGAAGCGATTGGGGTTCCCGAAACTGGTTTGAGAACTTCTTTGAAAGACCGATATTCCTCAAATCCGGAGAAACGGGAATGACCGGATATAAAGCTCCGGGGAATACGGGTTCCGGATGGAAATCTTTGTTGAAAAAACTTTTCCCGAATTTCTTAAAAAGACTCTTCAAAAAAACGTTTTCTTATAAAAACTTTCTGAAAGATTTTTTGCGCTTTCAAAAACTTTCAACAAGCCGTTCGGATTTTTCCGTACTTTGGAAAAATCGCAGGCCGTCGCTTTCAGAAAGAACCCCTTCCACTCATTTTGACGCGCATTATATCTACCACCCCGCATGGGCGGCAAGAATAGTCAAAAAAATAAACCCGACAGAGCATATTGATGTTTCCTCCACGCTTCATTTCTGCACGATGCTTTCCGCTTTTATCCCCGTGCATTTCTACGACTACCGTCCGGCGAACATAAAAATGAGCGGTCTTTCCTCTTCTAAAGCTGACTTGCTCCATCTCCCCTTCAAAGACGAAAGCGTTTCTTCTCTTTCCTGTATGCATACTGTTGAGCACGTTGGACTCGGACGGTACGGAGACCCGCTGGATACGGCAGGAGATCTAAAAGCCATCAAAGAACTGAAAAGAGTGCTTGCAAGAAATGGGAATCTTCTTTTTGTCGTTCCCCTCGGCCAACCAAAAATATGCTTCAATTCTCATCGCATATATTCATACGAACAGATTATGAGATATTTTGAAGGATTGGAACTGGTGGAGTTTTCCCTTATCCCAGACAACGCCATCGGAACAGGCATGATAACGAACGCAACAAAAGAACAATCCGACACGCAAAATTACGGTTGCGGTTGTTTCTGGTTCATGAAAAAATAGTATGATTATCATAAAAATCTTTGGAGGAATAGGCAATCAAATGTTTCAGTATGCATTAGGGAGGAGGCTTTCTCTTGAACAAAAAACTGGGTTGGTATTTGATGTGTCATGGTATAAAAATTCTCCCGATCGGTTGTTTACACTTAATCATTTCAATATCTCGGGAAAAGGAATAACAGTGTTTCAAAAAATAAGTTCCCTTTTTATTCCACACATAAAGGAGTCCTCTTTTGCTTTTGATTCCAAGATTTTGTCTGTCGGAAAAAATGTTTTTCTTACTGGGTATTGGCAAAATTTAAAGTACTTTGAAGAAATAGAAAGTATTTTGAGAAAAGATTTCATTCCTAAAGATATTCAAGGAGAAAAATACGAAGCCCTTCTCAAAAAAATTTCCGGTTCAAACTCAGTTTCTCTTCATGTGCGGAAAGGGGATTATCTTTCGGGGAAAAATGTGCGGGTATACGAGAGCTGCACTCCGGAATACTATAAAAAAGCGGTGAAATACATAAAAGAAAAGACGGGAGATATTGAGCTATTTGTTTTTTCAGATGATGAGGATTGGGTGAAAAAAAATATCAGTTTCGGTTTTCCTGTAACTCTTGTTTCAGAAAAAGGTTTTATTGATTATCAAGAACTTATGCTTATGAGCCTGTGCAAGCATAATATAACGGCAAACAGTACCTTCAGCTGGTGGGGCGCGTGGCTCAATCAAAATAAGAAAAAAATAGTAGTGACACCGAAAAAGTGGTTCATATCTGAAGAAAAAAAAGAAGCGGCATTAATTCCCTCTTCTTGGATAAGATTATAAAATTTGACACCCTTATTTATTTTTATTTTATATTTCTATGGAAGCAAAAGAACAGATCAATAATTACTTGGAAAAAGTAGCGTCGTGCGTCAAAGCTCTGAGCCGAGACGAGATCAACCAAGTCGCGCATGTCATTTTTGAGACGTATAAAAATGACAATATCATATTTGTTTTCGGGAACGGAGGCAGCGCCTCCACCGCCTCGCATATCGCCTGCGACCTCAACAAAGGAGTGAGTTACGGGAAACACAAAAAATTTCACGTCCACTCGCTTACCGACAATATGGCAACCATTACCGCATATTCAAACGACTTGTCATACGATGAAGTCTTTATTGAACAACTGAAAAATTTTCTGAATCCGGGAGATCTCGTTATCGCCCTGTCAGGAAGCGGAAATTCCAAGAATGTCATAAAAGCGGTGGAATACGCCAACGCGCAAGGAAACATCACGATAGGACTAACCGGATATGACGGGGGAAAATTGAAAAAACTCGCAAAATACTCAATAAATGCTAATATCAACGACATGGAAATCTCCGAGGATATCCATCTTATTCTCAATCATACGATAAAAAACGTCTTTATGGACCTCCTGAAAGACGAAGGGTAAACCTATGAAAACCATTCTTGCTACCGGAGGCGCCGGATATATCGGAAGCCATTTCGTAAACAAAGCGAAATCACGCTACAAAATAGTCGTCGTGGATAATTTTCGCGAAGGAAAAAAAAATGTTATTACACACAAAAACGTTACCTATTCAAAAACAGATATCAGAGACAGAAAAGCTCTTTTGAAGGTTTTTAAAAAGCACGAGATAGATCTGGTGGTTCACTACGCAGCCTTGGCGAGCGTACCCGATTCAATGGAAACACCGGAAGAGTACTATCGCACAAACGTAAAAGGAGGGTTAAACGTGCTTTCCGCAATGAAAGAAACTGGGGTAAAAAATATCGTTTTTTCTTCTTCGGCCTCCGTATATGGGGAACCGGAGTCGGAGATAATCAAAGAAGATCATCCCAAAAACCCGACGAATCCTTACGGAAAAACAAAACTTATCTTTGAAGGAATACTGAAAGATTATCACCGAGCATACGGAATCAATTCCGTGTCATTCCGATATTTCTGCGCTTCCGGCTGCGATGAATCAAAAAAAATAGGAGAACATCATACCCCTGAAAGCCACGTGATACCCTCCATTATTGAAACGATACTCGGAAAAAGAGACATGTTTTATGTGTGCGGAAATGATTTTCAAACCAAAGACGGAACGGGAATCCGCGACTATATCCACGTAAACGATCTCGCTTCCGCTCATCTTTTGGCGGGAGAGATGCTTCTTTCCGGAAAGCCCACCTGCGAACAATTTAACCTCGGAATCAACAAAGGATTTTCCGTGTTGGAATTAATCTCTGCGGCAGAAAAAATTTCGGGGAAAAAACTTCCCTATCAGCTCAAGGGCCGCCGCCCCGGCGATCCATCAAAACTTATCGCGGACGCAACCAAAGCTCAGAAATTTTTAGGATGGAAACCCGAATATACGGATATTTCCGAAATAATAAAAACGGCGTACGATTTTAAAAAAATAAAAAAATGAAAGCGTTGATTCTCGGAGCTGGATTCGGTACGCGGCTTCGCCCGCTCACCGACAAAATACCAAAAGTACTGGTTCCCATTTCGGGACAGCCTTTGCTTGCCTACCATCTCAATTCTCTGCAAAAACATGGAGTAAATGAAGTTCTTATCAACACTCACTATCTCGCGGATAAAATTTCAGAGTTTATTGAAGAATATGCAAAAAAGAATCCGGAAATAAAAATAAAGCTCGCCTACGAGCCATCGCTTCTCGGAAGCGCCGGGACGCTTCTTCATAACCGCGATTTTTTCCAAAACGAAGATGACTTTTTTGTCGTCTACGGCGACAATCTCACGAATATAAATTATTCTCAACTTTTGAAAGCGCATGCGGGCATCGCCACGATTGCCTCATATTACGAAAAAAATCCTTCCTCAAAGGGTATTATTGTTTTTGACGAAAAGAAAAAAATAAAAAAATTTATTGAAAAACCCGCGGAAAAAGATATAATAAGCCATCAAGCGAACGCGGGAATATACGTCTTGAATAAGAGCATTTTTCAGTATTTGGCAAATATGAATACAGACCTCTTGGATTTCGGGCACGATGTCTTCCCTTTTCTCCTCTCACGAAACGAGGATATGCGCGTATACCTCATGTCGGAATTTCTACTTGATGTGGGCACGCCGGAAACATACAAACAGTCGCAGAACGAAATAAAGAATCTCATTTTCTAAAAACACACATGATTATCGTAAAAACACCGTTGCGAATAAGTTTTATGGGCGGAGGAAGCGATATCCCTCAGTTCTATAAAAGATCTCCCGGAGCGACGCTTTCCACAGCGATAGAAAAATATGTCTATGTCTGTCTGAATAAAAAATTTGATGAAAAAATTCGCGTCAGCTATTCTCAAACCGAAATGGTGGATTCTCTTCAAAAATTGGAGCATACCAGAGCAAAAGCCTGTATGAAGCACGTCGGAATAAACAAAGGAATTGAGATTGTCACTATTGCGGATATACCGTCTAAGGGTACAGGCCTCGGTTCCAGCAGCAGCTTCACCGTAGGCCTTTTAAAAGCGCTTTACGCCTACCAAGGAAAAACCGTATCAGAAGAACAGCTAGCAGATGAGGCATGCCAAATAGAAATCGGAAAGTTGAAGGAACCTATCGGCAAGCAAGATCAATACATCGCAAGCTATGGGGGAATGAAATTCATAGAATACGCCCCCAATGGACACGTTTCCGTCAGCCCCGTTATTTGTTCTTCAAAAACGTTAAAGAAAATGGAAGATTCTTTACTGCTTTTTTATACGGGAATCACTCGTCAGACAGGAAGCCTTCTCAAAAATCAAATTGAGGGATTAAGCGACAAACAAAAATTCCAAAATACTGAAAAAATGGCGCAGATGGCGCACGAGTTAAAAAGGGCGATAGAAAATAATAAAACGGGAGAGATTGGGGAAATGCTGAATGAGGCATGGCTTTTGAAAAAATCTTTGAACGGAGGAATTTCTAACGGAGAAATTGATTCCATGTACGGCATCGCGATAAAAAATGGCGCCGAAGGAGGAAAGATTCTGGGAGCGGGCGGCGGCGGTTTCCTTATGGTGTATGCCCCAAAAAGCAATCACGAAAAAATAAAATCGGCGCTCAAAAAATACAAAGAAATGCCGATTAATTTTGAACCCGAGGGAAGCCGAGTACTCTTCATCCACAAACATCACGAATAATGAAAAAAATCGCCTTTTTTGACCGAGACGGGGTCATTAATAAAAAAGCGGAAGAACACCAATATATTACGAGTGTTGAAAATTTTATTTGGAATGATGGAATTTTTGATCTGATGCGCCGACTCCAAAATCTTGGTTTTGAAATAATCATTATCACCAACCAAAGAGGTATTGCCAGAAAAATAATGACGGAAAAAGATCTGAACATTATTCACAAATATATGGAGGATACGCTTAAACAAAAAGGCATTGATATTCTGGAAATACTCTTCTGTCCGCATGAAGAAAATTCCTGCGAATGCAGAAAGCCGAAACCGGGGCTTATCAATCAAGCCCGAGAAAAATACTCCGTTAACATGGAAAGTTCCATTTTAATAAGCGATTCGCAAAAAGACACTGAAATGGGAATGAAAGCGGGTCTTAAGTGTTCCCTTTTCATTCCATCCGACCGTCTGGACATCGCGATGAAAATACTGGATACTCTCTCATTATGACCAACAGCCCGAAAATATCCGTCGTTATGTCGGCGTACAACAGCGAAGAATATCTCCGTGACACGATAGAGAGTGTTTTGAGTCAGACCTTCAAAGATTTTGAGTTCATTATTATGAACGACGCTTCCACCGACGGAAGCCTTGATATCATAAAAAATTATGACGACAAAAGAATTCGTCTTATTGATCGCGAAAAAAATATAGGGCTGCAAAAAAATCTTTTTGACGGAGTGAATCTCTCAAAAGGAGAATACATTGCAAGAATGGATGCGGATGATATTTGTCTCCCCAATCGTTTTGAAGAACAGGTAAAATTCTTGGACGCGCACCCCGAGATCGGATTATGCGGATCATGGTACAGAACTTTCGGCGCAGGAAAATCAGTCGTGGATAAAGTACCGACCGACCCCGATAACCTTCGCGCCAACATGCTTTTTTACACCTCCATTGCCCATCCGACGGTTATGTTCCGAAAAAGCTTTTTCGAAAAATTCCATCTAAATTACGATACCGATATCCGGTACTGTGAAGACTACGAACTCTGGTCTCGTTGTTTGGAACATTTTCCCATAACAAACATCCCCAAAGTCCTCTTGCGATATCGCATCCACCCAGACAGCGCTTTTCAAGCCCACAAACAAGAAACATGGGATATCGCCTATCTCGTTCGGAGTAAAATGCTCAAAAAATTAGACATTGAACAAACCGACAAAGAAAAACGCCTGCATAATTCTCTCAAACCCGCGCAAAACGAACCGGCAATTCTTTTTCTGAAAAGAGAAGAAAAATGGCTGACAAAAATTTTAGAAGCCAATAGAAAAACCAAAATATACAAAACGGATGCTCTTGATAAAGTCATTTATGAAAGATGGCGAACCCTTTGCGGAATGAACGCTTCAGGGGGAGTTCCCGTTTTTGTCCTATTTTTTTCCTCCCCTCTTTTCAGAATCGGCGGAGTGAAAAAATATATGGACACTTCAAAGATATTTATAAAATGTCTTTTGAAAAAGTGATGATTTTTTGAGCGCGCGCTTTCCAAGAAGAGTCTTCGGCTTTTTTATAAGCTCGCAAAATCATCTCTTTTGTTTTCGCCGGATCGTTTTTTATTTCAAGTATTTTTTCAGACAAGTCTTTTGAATCTCCCGGGTTAAAAGAGATGGCGCAATCCGAAAGAACTTCTCTGATAATCGTAAGATCGGAATAAATAACCGGTTTCTTTGCCGCAAGATATTCATAGGTTTTCATCGGAAAACCATATTCGCGAAAATGCGGTTTATCCGGATATGGAATAACAAGAGCATCAACCGCCTTTTCATAAAAAGCCAATGCTTCTGGCGAAACGACCGGAATAAATATCGTTCGATCAAACACGCCTTTTTCTTTGGCAAAGTTTGAATACTCTTCAATGTCTTCTTTTCCTCCTCCGACAAAGACCATCTTTACCGTCTTATCAGAAATAAGAGATAAAGCTTCCATCATAGTATCCAAGCCCTTTGACATTCCCATGGTTTTGTAGTATCCGACATACCCGACCAAAAAATCGGAAATCGGCAAACCCAAACGTTTTCGCAACGTTTCCGGCGATTCCGTTACTTTTGAAAACATATCAATATCCACACCGCCATAAGCGGTAAGTATTTTGGCTTCTGGAACCTCAAAACGGCTTACTACGAGGTCTTTCAGGTGTTTCGTTGTTGTTACCAGCCCGTCGCTATTTTTAATAATATCCGCCTCTTCTTCGTCATCGCGGAGCATATGCCAATCCGAGACCACGCGATATTTGAAATGTAAAATACTTTTCCAGAAAAAAAGTATTCGCAACAAGGAACGATCGTTAGTGAAAAACACCGTATCCTTAGTAAAAAGTTTTCTCGTAAAAACAACGAATAAAAATTTGAAAAAAATGAAAATTCGCTTCCCTCTTCTCATTTTCAGATTGAAAGAATAATGCGGAATACCGAGAAGTTCATCATTATGTTCAGCCCCGACAACCAACAAAAAATCCTCGCGCAAAAGAGAAGTAAAAGCTCGCGCCATCTGAAGCACAAAAAAATGATCGGCAGTGGAAGCGGGGAAAATTTTTGAAGTAAGATAAACAAATTTCATAAAATAGTTTTGACAAACCGTCAAAAGCGTCTAATTGCACCGCTTTTCTTACCATGATACCATATATTCACCCTAACAGAAAAAGACTTATGCTCAAAAAAATTATTCATCTCCTTAAACATCCAAGCACAGATTACAAAAAAATATACCCTTTTCTTTTAATCACTTTGAGAAAAATTAAACAAAAAGTTAATTTTTTCGAACGATATCAAATTAAAAAAAATAATAACTTCAGAAAAAAGGAATATGCCCGGCTAGCTAAATCTTATATAAAAAACAACAGGATAAAGGTACATTATGGTTGCGGTCCGAGAGTTTTAAAAGGATGGATAAACATAGATTTGCACTTTGTTCCTGCTGAACCCCATCTAAAAAGTTATACAAATGAATACTATCCAGAAGCTATTCGTGGCGACAAAAACGATTTTTTTGCCATTGACATTACAAAAACTGGATTACCCTTCCCAGACAATTCCGTTGATGTTATTTTCCATGAAGATTTTATAGAACATTTGGAACAAAAAGAACAAATCTTATTTTTAGCCGAAACTTTCAGAGTTCTTAAACCCAATTCAATCCATCGTATCAACACACCAAACCTCTTGGCCTCCATGGAAAGGTATTCCGATTTTAAAAAAGGTGTTTTAGGTGTCTATGCCGGAGAATGGAACAACCATGGACACAGAAATTTATTTACTCCAAACTCTTTAGATGAAATTGCTCAAATGATAGGATACAACAAGGTGTTATTCAATAGCCGAAATAAAAGCACCTCAAAAGAAATACCCAAAGAATACAGGCCAGATCCTATTAGAACAGAAAAAGGAAATATATTTGCCGATCTTATTAAATAATTTTATGAAAACCCCAATACTGTTTCTGATATTCAACCGACCAGAGGTATCCACAAGAGTTTTTGAGGAGATTAAAAGAGCTCGGCCATCTGAGCTCTTTATCGCAGCGGATGGCCCGAGAGAAGACCGCGCAGGAGAAAACGAACTATGCCGACGAACCCGAGCCGTGACAGAAAATATTGACTGGCCATGCAAAGTTCACCGAAAATATGCGGAGAAAAATTTAGATAAAGGTACCGGCCGAGGTGTCCACCAATCAATCTCTTGGTTTTTTGACCATGTTGAAAGAGGAATAATTTTAGAAGATGACTGCCTTCCTAACCCGTCTTTCTTTCCTTATTGCGATGAGTTGCTTGACCGATACAAAAATAAAAAGGAGGTAATGATGATATCGGGGAACGATATGTTATTGCATAAAAAAATAAAAACAAAGTCCAGTTATTACTTTACAAGACACTGCCATACTTGGGGCTGGGCCACATGGAGGAGGGCGTGGAAACGTTATGAAACGGATATGGAAAGTTATCCGGAGTTCAAAAAACAAAAAAAGATTGCGCGGATTTTTAAAAATCCTAAAATGCAGAAACACTGGTTAGATGTTTTTGATCGTCTGTATTCAAAACGAGTGGATTCATGGGATGCGCGATGGGTTTATACTATATTTAAAAATGGCGGTTTAAGCATAGCACCGACCGTTAATTTAATTTGCAATATAGGATTCGGAAATGATGCTACCCACACGACGAAGAATAGTCCTTATTCTGAACGAAAAACATACTCTCTTAACAAGATTATTCACCCAAAAACGATTGAAATTTCCAAAGAATCGGAAAGAATAGAGGAAAAAGAAATGTACCCATGTATTTTGATACGGATAATCAATAAGTTAAAAAAAATATTCAGATGAAAGTACTCTACGACCACCAAATTTGGAGCCACCAGCGGTTTGGAGGGGCTTCGCACATCTTTTCCGAGATTACCCGCCATTCGGAGGGAATTCCCGACTATTCGTACGATATAGCCCTAAGACATGCCAATAATGACTACATAAAATCAAATCCGAAAGTCGCGAAAGCAACCAGAATGTTTGCGGATAAAAAAAGTTTTCCCTCCCGCATTCGCGTCATGTTGAGAAATTCGGCTACCGCAAAAAGATGGTATGCCATCCTCAAAGAACGCGCGAATAAACGCACTTCAATAAGGGCTTTGGAAACATCTGATTTTGATGTTTTTCATCCTACGCATTACGACCCATACTTTCTTCCCTATCTTAAAGAAAAACCATTCGTCATTACTGTCTACGATATGATTCATGAGTTATATCCCGAATATTTTATCGGAAAAAATATCACGGCTCCACAAAAAAAACTCCTCACGGAAAAAGCAATGAGAATTATCGCCATTTCAGAGAATACAAAAAACGATCTCGTTAAAATTCTTGGGATTGCTCCCGATAAAATTGACGTTGTACACCTTGCCTCCAATTTCGGGGAAGTTGAACCGAAGAAAACAAAAATTCCCAAGCGATATATTCTCTACGTCGGCAGCCGAGTACGTTACAAAAATTTCTCGGTGATGATTCGTGGGGCAGCACCTCTTCTTTCAGAAAAAGATCTATACCTCCTTTGTGCAGGAGGAGGGACTTTTACCAGAGAAGAAAAGTCACTTATCCAAGAACACGGCATTGAACATAAAGTCATACGACAAGAAGCGGATGACAGCGAACTTTCGTATCTCTACAGACACGCCGAGTGTTTTGTTTTTCCCTCTCTGTATGAAGGCTTCGGCATCCCTATACTGGAAGCGCTCTCCTCCGGTTGTCCGGCAGTACTAAGCAATGCGAGCTGTTTTCCCGAGATAGCGGGAAACGCGGCAGTATACTTTGAGTCAACAGATCCAGTTTCCCTTACCATGGCGCTTAAAAAAGTCTGCGGAGACCGAAATTACCGATCGCAACTTATACAGCTCGGAAATAAAAAAGCAGAAGAATACTCGTGGGAAAAAACCGCAGAAAAAACTCGTGCGGTATATTATTCTTGCCTCTCTTGATTATTTTTTCTCAACGATAGTTAAAATGGAAACCCCGAACGGAAATGACAGGTGGGGGATCAAAAGCGACTCCAGATGAAATATCCCGTGGAAAATTCGGTTGGAAAGTTTTCCGCCGACGTTGTTTTCGGAACGCATGGGGATTCGAAAAAATTTAACAAACAAACGCACTCCGGCAATAAATGGGAACAAAAAAGTATTGAAGTAGGTGGAATACCGGACGGTCATTCCTGTTTTTTTCAAAACTCCTTCTATTCCTTTTTTCGTATATCGGCGATAGTGTTCGGAAAGAACATCCGTAACGCTCCACAGAAACATAAAAGCGGGAACGGTAATGATAGCCGTTCCTCCGGGAACCAAAACTCTTTCTATTTCAGAACAACCTTTTGCATCATTTTTCAGGTGTTCCAAAATATCCATAGCAATAACCAAGTCAAACGACTCGTCTTTAAAAGGAAGAGCTGTCGCATCAGCAACGGCAATCCCGGCAAGGCCGCGTCCTCGGCAATATGCCACGGCACGCTCTGAAAAATCAACGCCTTTTACCTCGCCAAAGGCCTGCAATTCGTGAAAAAGCCCTCCTGTCCCGCAACCGATATCCAGAATGCGAAGAGGCGCTTCAAAACCCCTTTTAGAGGCATAGGAGGCCACCAGACGACATATAAGAGCGCGACGAACACGATACCACCAGTGGAAATCCTCCGTTTGACGCATCATATCGTAGTGTTCTCTTTTCATGATTATTTAGCCCACGCATTATACCACAATTGAAAGACGAGCAAAGTCCAAAGTTTTTTGGCGTAATTTCTCTTTTTTTGAAAATGTTCCTTTTTAAGTTTTTCCACGTACGAATAGTTAAAAAATCCGGCGTTTTGGATAGCGCTTCGCGAAAGAGTATTGTCACAGAATTCCCTGAGCTCGCCGGAAAGCCAGGCGGCTACCGGTATGCCAAAGCCCTTCTTTTTGCGATAAATAATATCCTTGGGTATTTTTTTCTCCATCAGCTTCTTCAAAATATATTTCGTCGTGAATCCGCGAAGTTTAAAAGAAAAAGGAAGTCGGTTCGCAAGTTCAACGAATTTGTGATCAAGGAGTGGCGCCCGTGTTTCAAGGGACGCGCGCATGCTTGCGCGATCCGCTTTTACCATTACGTGATCCATCAAATAAGAGCGTTCATAAGAATACAAAAGTTTCGTCCCCTCGCTTGCACCGCTAGCCTCCTCTTCGTAAGTTTTAAGATCTTCATACGCGTCGGCTTTTCCTTTTTCCAAAAATTTCCATTTTTCTGGTGCAAACAATTCTTGTCTTTCCTCATCGGTAAAAGCTCCCAGCCACTTCTGGTGGCGAACAAGCGGATCTTTTTCTTTTGCTCCTTCAAGAAATTTAAGCAGCTGGAATACGGGGCCGAGATTTTTATGAGACACGGGAAGCAGGCGAAGAATTTTCTCGGCCGGAGAAATTAAAAATTTTGGGAAATATCCCCGCAAAATATCCGCCTGAAAGGTGGGATAACCGGCAAAGAGTTCATCACCGCCATCGCCGCCGAGCGCAACCGTAACCTGTTCTTTTGCAAATTTAGATAAGAGATAGGTCGGAATAATGGAAGCATCAGCGAGGGGCTCGTCTGTCATTTGCGCCAGTTCCGGAATAACATCAAGAAGATCTTGCGCGCTCACTTTTTTCTCATAATGTTCCGTTCCCAGAAAATCCGCGACTTGCCTCGCGTATCCCGACTCATCAAAGCTTTTTTCGTCAAATCCGATGGAAAATGTTTTTATTTTCTGTTCAGAATTTTTCTGCGCATAGTAAGCGATAGCGGAACTATCCAGTCCTCCGCTCAAAAATACCCCGAGGGGAACATCCGAAATCATTCGTTCTTTTACCGAGGAATCAATTTCTTTATCCAAAGAAACCAGCGTCTCTTCAAAAGAAATATCGCTTTCCGTAAAATCGGGCTTCCAGTATTTTTCTTTTCGTATCCGCCCTTTCTCGTACACCAAATACTGTCCCGCCTCCAGTTTTTTTGCATATTTAAAAATCGTTTGAGGAGTAGGAACATGCTCATACAAGAGATATTTATTGAGCGCAAAAAGGTCTATATCTTTCTTGAAAGCCGGGTGTATGAGAAGACTCTTTATCTCTGAAGCAAAAGCGAACGTCCCGTTCAAAAAGAACCAATAGAGCGGTTTCTTCCCCATTCGGTCACGCGCCAGAATAAGGCGTTCGTTCTTTTTATCGTAGAGAGCAATGGCGAACATCCCATGCATTTTTTCAAAGCTTTTCTCTCTATATTTCTCGTAAAGAGCAAGTATCACTTCGGTATCAGAAGCGCCTTGAAAAAGATGCCCGTCCAGAGAAAGCTCGGTTTTGAGTTCTTGAAAATTATAGATTTCTCCATTAAAAACGAGAACCGTATTCCGGTCTTGAGAAAACATCGGTTGATGTCCAAGCGGTGAAAGATCAAGAATGGAAAGACGAGTATGACCAAAAGCTACGCCATTTTCAAAAAAAACCCCTTGATCATCCGGCCCGCGGTGCGTTAAAGAACCGACCATCTTAAGAAGGTCGCCTTTTGTTCCTTGTCCAATGAATCCGGTTATACCGCACATATATTTAAGCAATAAGAATAAAGCAAAAAGAAAAAAGGTTAATTTCCAATGCCCTGAATCCTTTTTTGAGAACTTTTAATAAGACCTTGCAGCATTTTATGCGTATCAACGGTTTTCTTTGCAATTCTTTCAAATTCCGATTTTGAAATATACCCAATATCTTTTGAAATAAGAAGTTGGTTTTGCAATTCTGTTATTGAGCCGCGCGCAATGGCATAAAACTGTATTTTTTCTTTATACGAAAATCGGCCAAATCCCTCTGAAATGTTTGAGGTGATAGAAACGGCACACCTTCTCATTTGAGAAGTTATTCCAAAAATTTCCTCTTTTGGAAATTTTTTGGTAATAAGATAAACATCGAGAACAGTTTTATGTCCCATTTTCCAAACTTCAAGTTGAGTAAAAAAAGTTATTTTTCCGTCGTCCGTCCCTTTTTCCTTTTTGCTTTTTTCTTTTTCCACGTTTGCTTACAGGTTAACTTTCTCTTTTATAGAATACGCTGTTTTATCCTGCGACTCGTAATAGGTTCTCATTATCATTTCCGCAAGCAAACCCATGACGACAAGTTGTACTCCGACGATAATAAAAAGCGCGGAGAATAATAGCAACGGGGTTTGAACAAAATCACGAAGACCGAAGATTTTTAATCCTATCGCGGTAACCCCTGAAAGAAGACCGAGAGCAAAAGAAATGAAACCCAACCCGCCGAAAAAATGAATCGGGCGATTCATGTACTTGATGAAAAATTTAAGAAGAACGAGGTCGGGAATAACACGAAAAATACGAGACATCCCATAAGAGCTTTCGCCATATTTTCTCGGACGATAATTGACCGGGATTTCCGCGACCTTTCCCCCTTTCCACACGGCATAGGCGGGGATGAATCGGTGCATCTCTCCATACAATTCCACTTCGGCAATAATATCGCGTTCATAGGCTTTGAGCGTACAACCGTAATCGTGCAAATATACTCCGGAAATATGAGAGATGAGCCAGTTCGCGCAAACAGATGGAAGCTTCCTGGTAAAAGCATTATCACCCCATCGGTCTTTTCTCCAGCCGGAAACGACACTATATCCCTCTCTCATTTTTTTCAAAAGTTTCGGGATATCGGCAGGATCATTTTCAAGATCGGAATCTATCGGCACAATAACATCGCCCGTGGCATTTTTTATTCCTGCCGACATGGCTGAAGTCTGTCCGTAATTGGAACGGAAGTTAATGGCTTTTATTCGCACGTCGGAAGAGGCGAATTTCTTAAGCACCTCCCAGCTATTATCTCTTGATGCATCATTCACAGCAATAATTTCAAAAGCCGATTTCTCCCGTTCCAAAATATGAACAATCTCCGAAAAAAGTTCCGGGAGACTTTTTGACTCGTTATACACGGGAATAACTACGGATATTTTCATACGAATTTTATTGGAATTTAACGACTGAATAGACTGTCCCCTTTTCTTTTATCATTCCCTTTTCCTTAAACTCTTGTTCAAGAGGAGACCCAACGGTGACCAAAGCATAACCGGCTTTTTGCTTTTTTGCAAAATCAATCAAGTCTTGGGATTTATTAAAAGCGGCGTCCTGCTGCCAGAAAGTCCGATACCACCATACCATTTCAGAGCGGCCCGCCATAAGATACGATGACCCTTCCTCTAAAGTCGCGAGAAGCTTTGTTTCGCAAAAATACCGCAGAGGAAAATCTCCGGAAAGAACGAGGTCTGTTTTTTTGATTCCGGCGTCTTTCATTTCTTTGCAGATCTCCGGATACATTTTTGTATCCGCTTTTGCGAAAGTCTTTTTTTGCAAAGCGACGGGAATAAATCCATCGCAATAATTCTTATACCCTATCAAGAACTCAAACCATTCCAGCCCGAAAGAGGAACTGATCATTCCTATCACGACGATAAGCGCGATAATATATTTTTTAGGAGAATACTTTTTTATAAAAACAGACAAAGCGACGGCAAAAAGGAGAAAGACCCCCAAATAATAATACTTGAACATACGACTTCCCTGCTGGAGGATAAGAGGCCAGCCGTGTTCTCTCATCAGCCAAATTTGGAGAGAAGGAAGAGCGATGGACAAAACCGAAGAGAAAGCGATAAGAGGAACAGCAAAACGATAGATCTCTTTGTATAAACTATTTTCTTTGGAAGGTTTCTGTTCGCGGATCTGAAAATATGCCCAAATCGCTCCGGCCACGAACATAAAACTGATAATAGCGACAACTCGCAGCCACACCGTACTCGCAGGCGGAAAATCCCAGCGAATCCTGGAATATACCGCCTGCGCATATTCAGTATTGGAAACGGAAGCAAAACCCGTGTGTTTAGATGCGATATTTGAGGTAGTGATAAAAATTCTTTGCAAAAGAAGAGAGGCCCCGGTACAGAACATAGCAACACTTATTGCAAAGTCCTTTAGTCCTTCTGTATAATTTTTCTCGGTCACTATCTGATACAGCATAATCAAAAATAGAATTCCGCCGAAGAAAATAATGCTGACCGGATGCACATATGTCGTGAGACCCAAAACCGCAAAAACAGGCCAGAGAGGTTTTTTCTCATGTTTTCTTTTTATGTACCATGCGGCCAAAAGCCAAAGAACCGGCAATCCGAATGTTCGCCCGAGAGTATCTCCCGGAACAAAAACTCCCCAAATTTCCGACCCGATACTGGAACGAGGAGGCAAAGCGATCAAAGATACGGCAAAAGAAACCGTTCGTGAAAACCCGAGCATCCTAAGAGCAACATACCCCGCAAACCCGGTAGCGACAACCAGAAAAAAAAGAAAAATAAAAGTGTAGTCTTTCGGAGAAAAGCGCTCGTTAAAGAACTGGAGGACGGACGGATAGACATACGGTTTAAAATCATTTCGCAGGATCATCGCTCGGTCGGGATAACTGATATCTGCCGAGGCTTTATTGGCGAGAAGAGAAACATAGGTATCTCCATTTACAGAAAAAGGAAGCGTGGATCCGTACAAAACGCATCCGCCGGCGACAACCATAAAAAAGAATAAAGCGACAAAATCTTTCTTGCGAGTTTTTATCCACGAGTTAATTGAAGTCATCATAGTATTATTTTTCAGCAAATATAAAGTTTCTATTGATAAAAAAGTTTAAAGTGGCAAGTGCTGCGGTGATGAATGCCTGAGAAATCAGATAATGTATTCTTGCATAATCCACCAATAAATACATAAAGAAAGTATTAAGAATCAAGCAAGTACACGAAACAAAAAGATAAAAAATAAATTGTCTTTTTGTTTTTTCGTTTGAGGAGTTTTCAAACACCCAAAATTTCTGAAGCGTAAAATTTAAAACAACGGAAAGCGCATAGGAAACAACAGAGGAAACGAGGTACCATATTTTAAACGCTTCGGTAAACAAAGAAAGGACGACCAAGTTGAACAAAAAGACAAAAATACCCGTTGCTAAAAACTTTATGACTGACTGGTGTTGGTGTAATAATTTCTTCATATTTTTTCAAAAAAGTCAGTGAGATTTTTTGCGAATTTTTCCGCTTCGCAGTATTCAACGGCAAATTTTCTGACATTTTCCCCGAGACGTTTTCTCTTGTCCGAGTCAGAAAGAAGTTCGTTTATGGCATTGCGAAGAGCGATAGCATCGTTCTGCGGCACTAAGATACCGTTTTCTCCGTCTCGTATGTAAGATTCCATTGTCGCCGAACGAGTCGCAATCACGGCCTTCCCCATAGCCATTGCTTCCACAAGAGTAGAACAGCCCATGGCGTTATAGTATTCATCGGAAATATGCAGCGGCAAAACAACAATTTTCGCTTTTGCGTACATTTCAACCATTTCTTTGGCTGTGAGATCGGATGTTTTTACCTTTTCAGGTAATGAGTATTTTTTCAATTTTTGAGGTCTGGCGGTAATGATTACCGAAACGGAAAGGTCTCTTACCGCTTCAAAAAAAGTTTTATAATCACGGCCAGGGTCTCTTCCCGGAGAAAAAATAAGATCTTCCTCTTGAATGTTTTGAGGCGCAAACCATACCGTATCCGTCCCGAGCGGAATAAACTGCGTTTTATCTTTCAGCTTCGGAAATGCTTTTTTTATTTCTTCCGCTCCTTCGCGAGAGATAGTCACGATTCCGGAAGAACGGGAAACGAGGAAAGAAAATATTTTTTGTTTCAAAGTTTTCTTGTCTCCGATGATACCAAGCAGATTGAAATCAAACATGACCCATTTCGGTTTTTTGAACGGATACAAAACCCACAGAAGGAATGTTCCAAACGCCGTGGAAGTAAAAACAATATCGTATGATAAAATTTTTCTAAAAAGCGGAGCATGCGCGAAATGAATGTTCAAAACATATTTTCGCAAGAATCGGCAAGCACCGGGAGAAAAAAATTGTTCAATCTCCAAGTATTCCGCCGAATAGCCGAAATGTTTTAGACGGAGCATGCCGAAATAAGCATTATCGCTTTCGTTTCCTTTCGCTATTCGTTCCAAAGAACCCTCCCTGACACGGTTAAAAAGACAGAGAACTTTCTTTTCATGAATCAATTCGGTTGGTGATTTCTTATCCGACATAAAGGTTATCCGCGTTTCAAATACTTTCTTAAAAATCGTAAAAACCGAAGTTTGAAGAAAAAAAGGATTTTTGCCTCCAAAAGATAGTCTTTGAGAAGAGTTTTTCGGAGCTCGCACTTGGTCATTTTTTCGCGATGATACAGAGCATCTCCCCACTGGCGTGGTTTCAGATTAGTTTCAATCCTTCTGAATCCTTTTTTTGCCAAATAAGAATCAACCGCGTGCATAAGAGGCGTGCCATGGTAAAACTTTACAAGATTTACTTCAACACAAAGCCACTCAATACTCTCCAGAATTTTTCCCATTCCTTCTATAGCTTTCAGCTCCGCACCCTGCACATCAATAATCAAAAAATCATACTGTTTCGGATCAAGATGTTTTTCCTTGAAAAGAGTATCTAATCGTTTTGTTTTAAGTGCGAGCTTTTCGGAGACAACGACACCAGGAAACAGTGTTTTCATTTTATCCAAAGCAAACATGGAGGAAGACTGTCCGTTGCTCGTAACCTGAAAATCCACATCCTCGCCGTCAACATCGGAAACAAGAGCCCGAAAAGCGATTTGTCCCGGATATTTGCTTATGTTCTTTTCCAGCTCCGGCATAATGTCAGGATTTCCTTCTATCCACAAAACATGTTTTACGAAAGAATAATCTTCCGCTTCCTGACCGATATGAGCTCCGAGATGAATAATCCCTTTAGGGGTAAATTTATATTTAGAGGCGATATTTTTGAGAGTAAAAAGCATAAAATTAGAGGATATCGTTAATGGATAGAGTATTTTTCATTTGCACTTCTACGTATTCCCGCGCTCTTTTTTTCATTTCTTCTATTTTCTCGCCACCGGCAAGACATAAGTCTATTTTTTCAGCAATGCTCAGTATATCATCTTTTTCCCCCACCAAAAAACCTCTCTCTCCACCGCCCCCGATAGTCTCCAAAATACCGGTCGCCATACTGCCAATAACCGGAACATTCATATACATGGCCTCCCAAAAAACCAGCCCAAGCGCTTCCGATTTGGATAGCAGCATAAAGATATCGGCATCCAGGTAATAATTCCAAAGGTCTTTTCTTTCTATCGGTCCGGCGAAAATAACCCGATTTTCAATACCCAGTTCTTTTACTCTCTTTTGAAAATCAGGGAGAAGGCTTCCGCTTCCGAGGATAATAAGCAGATATTTTTCATCCAGGTGAGAAAGTATTTCAAAAAGCCGAGGAAAATCTTTTTCGGCTTCCAATCTCCCCACGGAGAGGAAAATCTTTTTCTCGGGAGAAATGTCGTATTGCCGCCTTACGGTTCCGCGAACGGAATTTTCAATAAAAGGAATATCTCGACGAATGGTATCGCATGAAAAGATTTTTATCCGATCAGGAGGAAAACCAAGGGATTCAATGTACCGCTTCATGGAAGAATTGATAGTGTAAGCGATGTCGGCAGAATGAATAAAAAACTTTTCTCCAAGCAAAGAATACGATGCTTTCACGGCAGCAAACTTTCTTGTTCGGGCAAGTTCTTCCGGCCTGTTGATAAGACATAAAACAATCTTTCCTCCGAAGCGTTTCTTTACCGCTTTTGCCGCAGGCAGAAAACCGAGATCGTAGACTAAAATAACGTCGGGACGGAACGGATGTTTTTTTAAGATATGAGGAATAGCAAAAACGGAAATGAGATCAAACATCGGACGGAATTTCTGCCACATCGTTTTTTTATGCACGGAAAAGAAACGTTCGCCTTGGCGCTTTTCATAACTTTTATCCGACCATGAAAAAAAGAAAAAATTATTGAGCTCGGTGCGCATAAGACACCGATCCATTTTTTTGAGAAGTTCGTCAAAATCTTTTTCAAAAAGATTCCGCCAGTCGCAGTTGATGACGAGGATATTTAAAGGTTTATGACTCATTTTTGTCGGAAATTATAGTACTCGCTTTCACAACGAAGGACAAAGCAAAGAGAGAAGGAAAAAGCCGGCAAAGCCCTTTCATCATGAAACCGATGACGGGAACGTTCTCCCAAAAAGTATTGCAGCTCACTTCTTCTACGCGAAGATTGCTTTTCTTCAGAAGTTTTAACAGGACGCAATAGTTAAACCAATACAGGTGGCCTTTATGAGGACGATTATTTTCGGGTACGCGACCGAGAAGAACCTGAATGCGCGCCGGCAAGGAATTGAAATTCGGGACGCTTATAATAACATTCTTTCTTGAAACGCGGACGGCTTCTTTCAAAAGAACCTCCGGAGAATACACATGTTCAAGAATATCAAGCAGAGTAACCGTATCAACGGAATGATCTTGAAAAGGGAGCTTTTCGTGGGAGGCATTAGCGACGGAAGCCTCAAGCCCTTTTGCTCGGCATTTCTTAACCCCCTCCTCGGAGATATCAACACCCGAAACGATGACGCCTTTCTTCACCATAGCCTCCAAAAGAAGACCATCTCCGCAGCCGATGTCTAAGACCTTTTGTCCTTTTGAAACCATTCTGAGGGCTTCTGCATGCCGAAAAACGGGGGTTTGGTCTGTCCCGCTCCACCGAGCATCTTCAAATTCTTTTACGCTGTTTTTTTCCATATTAAAAGTGTTTAGTGCCCGCAAGGTCTTCCCTCTTTGTGTGCAAAGAGCTTAACGAATTTTTTAACGACCGTACCGGTGGCAAATTCTCGCGCCCTTTCTTTGAGTTCTTTTTGTTGTTTTTGCCTCTGCTCGGAATTCTGAGAAAGAACCATGTTGAGCGTTTTAACAAACCCGGAAGTATCGTTCGGATGTACGACAAACGGCTTCATGGAAACGGGAACGATCTCGGAGACGGAACCGACATCAGAAGCAACCATCGGGATTCCTGATGCCATAGCTTCAAGGACGACGCGGGGAAATCCTTCTTCTTGAGACGGCATAAAAAAGACATCCGATGCGGCAAAATACTTTTGGATCTCGCGGTTGGGGACGGCCCCGAAAAGACGAACGGTATGACGCAGAGCTTCCGTTCCCTGCGAACGCGAGCGAAGCTTTTCCTCGTCCGGGCCGGTCCCGACAACCGCAAAAAAGATATCGTTTCTCACGGAGAGAAGATCTCTTGCTACGGGAAGAATCATTCTGGAACCTTTTCTTAAAGAAAGACGATGCGCAAAAAGGATTATTTTTTTATCAGCGGGAAGATCCAATTCTTTTCTGAGTTCCCTCTTGTCCGGTTCTTCTTCAAATCTTTCCACGTCTATCCAATTCGGCATCACCAATATCTTTTCGCGCGGAATATGATAGTGTTTGGCATATTCGTCCGCAAGATGTTCCGTACCGGTAACGACGAATGTAACGAGGCGATATGTCCACCGTTCAAATCTTTCGCGGAGGAACGAACGTTTATACTTCCACGGCTCTCCGCAGTTCCAGTAAAAAACCCTGCCTCCGAAAAGTTTTACAATCAAAGACGCGGAAATGGCGGAAAGAAAAGAATAATGCACATAATAATCGCAGTATCCGTAAAAACGGGCGTATAGGAGCCAAAATTTTGATTTTACAGAACGAAGAAAAAAGTTGGAAGAGCCGATCGTTTTTATCTTTGAACATCCCAAATTACCCCTCGGCACATTGCCTTTTTCTATAATCAGAAAAATATCAAGTTCTTTGCTTGCCTCGCAGAGCAACCGCTCAATGTAGGAAAAGTGAGTGGCGAGAGCCTCTTTATACTCCGGGAGAACGTAACAAATTTTATGTTTCATATAATAATTTATTTGTTTGTTTTAACGAGAGAAAGCAATTTTGCGCAATGAGAAGAAACGGAAAAATTCTCCAATTTTTTCTCCACGTCTTTTTGATGAGCCGCAAACATTTTAGGATTCAACACCAAAGCATTCATGGCTTTTGCCAAATCGTCGGAATCCTGTTTCCTTACGATGATTCCATTTTCTCCATTTCGAATCATTTCTTCTATCCCCAAAAAATCAGATGAGATAACCGGGACTCCAGAGATAAGAGCCGGGACAAAAACAGAGAGCGGTTCTTCTTTCTTGGAAGGAAAAACGACAGCCCCCGCCCTCATCAAAAGTTCCGGAATGTTTCCATCCTCATTCAAAAAGAGCACTCGTTCTTTTAGATTCAAATTATCTGAAAGAGATTGAAGGCCTTCTTTTTCAGCGCCATCTCCGACAATAACAAGCTTCCCTTCCGGCACCTTTGAAAAAGCCCGCAGAAGAACATCCGCTCCTTTTTCAGGAACGAGGTCTCCGGTAAAAAGAAAAATAAATTCATTGTCTCCAAAACCGAATTGACTGAAGATGTTCCGTTCGGGCGGTTTCCCGTAGTCGTCAAAAGGAATTCCTGCGGGAATAACCGCAACTTTTGAAGGAGAAAGCCACTGGGAGAGGATTTGTTCTTTCGTCACGTCAGAAGCGACAATAAAGAAATTGGCAAGATAATCAAAAATACCGCCAAAAAATGACCGGGATGATCGGATAGTCTCTTCATCGTAGGCAAAGACAAAAAGGTTCGGAACGTGAGACAAACGAGCGCAAAGAATTCCCAGCATCTTGGGCTTTCCTCCGACGATAATAAGGTCAGGGTGTTCTTCCGACAAGCGGGCGATGAGTTTTTTCCATTCTCTCGGATCCCATTTACGGCCGAAAGAAACGCAAGAAAAATTTTCTTTTGCAAACAAAGATTCGCGGTAAAGAGTTTTTTCGGGAACCTCCGGAAACAGAGTCAGGATCCTCGCGTCAATGCCTTGCTTCCTTAAAAAAAGAACATCATCCAAGAGATGTTTGTTGACATCCGTAGGAGTAAATTGACTAAGAAGAATAATGATTTTCATAACTCGTAAGAATTATAGTATACCCCTTTTTGAGCTCATTTTCCATGACTTTTTTCTCGGCCTGTGCATTTCCCGAAAAGAGCCCAAACTCTTGCGTTTTCTTCAAAATGTGTTATGCTCTCCCCTAGCCTTGTACTTTTACAAGATAACTGAAAAACAAACAGGAGATGAAAAGATGTCAGAAAACCATTCATATCACCAGATTGAAGATGTATCCACTGTAAGTCTCGGGAGAAATGAACTCTCCGGTCACTGCCTCCGATTTGAAACCGAGGGGGTCACACAGGCGAGATACACCAGACATGGCGCCATCCGCGTCATGACAGGAGAAAGAACCGGACGGTCGCAAGATGCGAGATATTTCGTAACAGGTTCAAAATATGACGAGCATATCAATTGGGGAGTTAAACTAAACCAACCCTTTGAAAGCAAACTTTTTGAAATGGTTTGGCAAGACGCGCTCGCTCATGCGAAAAATGCGCCAAAACCGCTTTTTCTTTCCAACTTGTATGTCGGCGCGAATACAAAACATTCCCGCAAATTAAAAGTGTACACGCACTACGCGTGGCACGCGATATTTGCGCTCAATATGTTTATTGAATTGCAAAAGCATACGAATCTGGGAACGTCCGACGAATGGACGATAGTGAACGATCCGTCATTCCTTCTTCACCGAAGTTACGGAGTGAGAGAGGGCCGCGGTATTTTCATAGACTTTACCGGAAGAAGAATTCTTCTTGCCGGCATGCATTATGGCGGAGAAATGAAAAAATCGGTCTTCACGATGATGAATACCGAACTGCCTCTTGAAGGAAATCTCACCATGCACTGCGCGGCGAATGTCGGCGAGCACGGCGATACGGCGCTCTTCTTGGCCTTATCAGGAGGAGGAAAAACCACCTTGTCGGCTGATCCGGAACGATATCTTATCGGCGACGATGAACACATCTGGTGCGACGAAGGAGTCTGCAACATGGAAGGCGGATGTTACGCAAAAGGCATCGGCATTTCTCTGGAAACGGAACCCGACATCTATAACGCGATCTATGACGGCGCCATTGTGGAAAATGCCGACGTAACGGAAGACAACATTCCCATCCTGCATAATCCTCGCATTGAAAACGTTCGCGTATCCTACGACCGTTCGCACATCAAAAATGTCATGCCCGGAAACAAAGGCGGACACCCGGAAAACATTTTCTTCTTAACCAGAGATGCTTACGGCGTGCTTCCAGCGGTTTCAAGATTATCTCCCGAAGCGGCGCTTTTCCACTTTGCAAATGCTTATACGACGGAAGGCGGCGGTACGGTCATGGGTCAAGAAAAAGACACCGTGAAGCATAAGTTCAGCTTCGGCTACGGAGCGGCTTTCTTCCCGCTTCATTTTCGCCATTACACCGACCTCCTGGAAGAACGTATCAAAACGCATCAACCAAGAGTCTGGCTGGTAAACACCGGCTGGCAAGGCGGAACGGCGGACGGAAACGGACGAAGGTTTGCCCTCGCCACGACAAGAAGAATCATACACGCGGCACTAAACGGAGAATTGGACGACGTTTCAACCACTCATCTTGATGCGCTCAACTTGGATATTCCAAAACACGTTCCTGGAATTGAAGACAATTTGCTTAACCCGGAACGCGCATGGGACGACAAAAAAGCCTATCGGGCCATGAGGGAAAAACTTATCGGATATTATCTGGAAAATCATAATGCAAAATTTGCAGATCTTCCCGAATCAATCCGAGCGGCCGGACCTCACTTAACAGGCAGTTTGTAATTCAGTAATCTGAAATAGCGTAAAGTCATACCGCCCCGATTCCGGGGCGGTATTTTTTATAACTTTTTCACCATGTATGTTTCTTCCAATTCGTAACCAAGTTTTCGGTAGTATTCTCGCACCCCCACGCCGGAGATTATGGCGAGTTTTTCATAACCGTTTTCCCTCGCCAGTTTTTCGGCTTCTTCCAAAAGAAGTTTCCCGAAACCGCGATGCTGCCCTTGCTTTCCTTCTTTGTGTATCGGAGCCAATCTTCCATAGGTATGGAGTTCCCTCACGAGCGCTGAATTTTCCAAAATCGGCAAAGCGGTTTCCTTCTTTTTATCGGGAAGCCGGAGTCTCAAGAAGGAAATGAGGATATCTTTCTTCTCATCTTCATAGCTTAAAAAAACTTCTTTTCCGGAGAGCGTACGGTATTCTCTTTTTATCAATGAGCACCCGGAGACATCCACTTCTCTTTCTCTGACCTCGCGGCAACGAATGCATCGGCATTTCCAACCGAACTTTTTTTGGTCTGTTTCAAGCCACTGGCGCATATTGGAAATAATGCTTCCCGCTTTCACATAGTCGGCCGGGATATCGCGAATGACGCGCAAGATGCGAACATACGGCGGAACGAGTTTTTTTGCTTCGCGAAGAACCTCCATAAGTTCTTCATCGGAATAAGCGCGAAAATTTCCCGCTTTCCATATCTCATACAGTTCGCTTCCTTCCAATACCATGCACGGATAAATTTTTAACATGTCGGGTTGAAATCCCGATCCATCAAGAAAAAGTTCGCGAAACATTTCAATGTCTTTCTTCACGTCGCTTCCGGGAAGATTCGGCATCATGTGGTACACGACTTTTATACCCGCATCGCGGAGCAATTCGGTGGCGCGAGCAATATCGGCTCTCGTCATATCGCGTTTCGTCTCAGCGAGAATGTTATCATCCAAATGCTGAACCCCTATTTCAACTTTCGTAACGCCATAATTGCGAAGACGCCGTATCTCTTCCGGAGTAATATAATCGGGACGCGTTTCAATGGAAAGTCCGACAATGCGGCATTTTGAAGTTTCGTTCATCCTTTGCAATTCCAGGAGAGAAAGTTCTGAACTTTCCGATGAAGAATTTTCCCCGTTCAAAAAAGCCGCGGGATCAAAATCATTGCAGGCGCGAAAACATTCTTTGATCACATATTCGCGATAAGACGAATGGTAAAAGCTCCATGTTCCTCCGATAATGATTATTTCTATTTTATCAACGGCATGTCCGTTCGTGATAAGCGCTTCCAGTCGGGAAGTTATTTGTTTCCTCGGATCAAATTCATTCGTCAAAGCGCGCGCGGCGGCCGGCTCCTTGGATAAATAGCTTTTCGGCATGTTCGCTTCCGTCGGGCAATACGTGCATTTCCCCGGACAAGGAAAAGGTTTCGTAAGCAGAGAAACGACCGCCACCCCGGAATTGCTTTTTGTTTTTATTTTCCGCAACGCCAATTCAAGAACCGGATTTTCCGGCTCTTCGCCGGAAGCGCGCATTTCGCGATACAACCCCAGCACCTCGGCATTCGTCGGCATGTCATAAGAAGAATTTTTCGCATCCGAATCTTCCTTCGCCTCGCCGGAGCCTTTGGCGGAGGCAGGTTCCCCCCTTCGCGAGTATTTCATCTTTTTGCGTATCTCAAGCAGACGAGCAAAAAGAACCGCATCTTTCGTGATCCGTTTTTTGAGTTTCTCTACGTCGCTTTCGGTTCGGATATTATCAAATACCATTTACCAACCTTACCAAAAAAAGCAAAAAACCACAACTGTCCATAAAGTCAATGGACGGGGAAAAAGTCGTCCCGAGAGGATGCTTTCTCCAGCATATCGCGGTATTCGGAAAGATATTGCTCTTTTGTTTTTGGAACAAAGTGGCTGGCGCTCGCGCGAGCCGAATGTTTGAGCTGATCAAGACTCGCCGGCTCTTTTGAAAGGACGGAAAGATTATGTATGAGACACAACTCATCACCTTCTTCGCAAACCATTCCGTTCTCGCTGCCGAGAATATCCCGGGCGGCTCCGACGTCATGAGTAAGGACGGGGCACCCCGAAGCAAACGCCTCAAGAAACATTCTTCCATATCCTTCATACAGAGAAGTGACAAAAAGAAGATCCGCCGATTTATAATACGGAGCAAGATCATCAACCTTCCCCTCAAAGAAAATATGATCTTTCAGTTTTAGACTTTTAACAAGAGAACGGAGGCGCTTTTCTTGGCTGCCGCTTCCGGCGATAACCATTCCGATACGGGAATCGGAAGACCTTTTCCTTGCTTCCGCAACCAGTCTGATGGCGAGCTCAACATTCTTTTCTCTTTCAAGACGAGAGACAATAAGAATGAGCAAGCTGTGGCCGGGATATTTTTCGGAAAGAAAAGATGTTTCCGGCGCTTCCTTAAATCTGGTGACATCCACAAAAACCGGAAGCGTTATAATTCGGGGAAAAAGTTGTTCTCCAGAGAACATCTTTTCCAAAATGGACGCTTTTATTCTTTCTGAAACGACCCGTATATTCGCGCGACCGCGAAGAAGCGATTTTGCAATGGCAACCCGTATGCGATTCAGAAGCGACTCTGTCCGAAAATTCTCGTTTAAGAAATCGGTATGAATCTGGAAATGGAGCGGGACGTGAAGCCTTTTTGAGATGAAATATCCCGCAAGCCCGCATTCAAAAGGATCCTGCGTCGTAATCAGATCAACGTTTGAGAGAAGAGGAGAAAGATCCTCTCGCGGCAGCAAAAATAATTTCTTTGCCAAGACATACGCTCCAAAAAGATAGAACCACCGCGATAAAGAATTCGTCGGGTAGGCCCACACATTAGAAGACACCTGTCTTTTTTTCAAGAACTTGAAGCCTTTGGTGAAAACAATGATGTGGAGTTCTTCAACAATGGAACCGAGATCTTTCATTCGTCCTTCCGCTTCGCTTCCCTCTCGGAAAATATCCCGGTCAGTGGAAATGGAAAGCACTCGTAATTTTTTATATTCGTTCATATGATGGTTGGCATTCTTTAATAAAAGAATCTATAGCTCTTGCAACAGTGAATTGCAATAATTTTTCTTTAGCTTTTTGCGTCATATGCTCAGATGTTCCTTTTTCCAGAGTTTTATAAAGGGCGGAGAGAAGAGCTTCCTCGTCATTATACTGTACCAAAAAACCTTCTTTTTGATCTTCTATCAATTCAGGATTTCCCCCGATATTCGTTGAAACCACTGGTGTTCCAACAGACATCGCTTCAAGAAGCTGATGGGCAAAACCCTCATAGAACGTATTCAAAACAAAAACATCGGAAGCTTTTATCCTTCGCAACAGCTCATCTTTTGGGATATTGCCTAAAAATATAACTTCGTTCTGAAGAGAAAGTTCTTTGGCTAAGCGCTCCAGTTTTTCTTTTTCCGGCCCATCGCCCGCAATACATAAAACCGCATCGGAAATTTCTTTTTTCAGCTTCGGCATTAAACGGATAACCGCTTCAAAACCTTTCCATACGACCATTCTGCCGGCACTGATAAAAACCGTGCCTTTCATTCCAAATTTTTGACGAAGCGTCTCTTTGCTTTCCGAAATCTCGGCAAAGTGAAACGCATTATAGATGACAGAAATCTTTTCTTTTTTTACCCCCCAATTTGAAACGATAGTCTTGAGATAGTTGCTCGGAACGATTATTTTCTCCGCCATCTTGGCGCATCGCGCTTGACCGAATTTCAAAAGACGTATCGGCAAAAAATATTTTTTTGACCCCGAAAAAGTATCCAGCGATTCCGTTATGCCAAACTTCTGCTGCGCGGTTTCCCATGCGCGATCCCCGGCGATACGCAAAAAAAATCTTTTATGGCGAAGCTTCGCAGCAAAACCTGCCGGCAACCCGACGCCGAGAGGATCAAGAGCATAAACGATATCCGCTTTTTTTGCCCGCCGAAAAACTTTCCAAAAGAAAGCAATATGCCGAATGATGTACGGCAAATGTTTTACGTCGCCGAACCGAACAACCTCAATTTCAAATTGATCTTTCGGAAGATTTTCCTCCAAGAATTTGGTATACGTTGCGGGACCGCCGATTTCCGGAAAATAAAGAGGTGTAGCGATAAGAAGTTTTAATTTATTTTTCATTGTCCTGTTTGCTTGACTTTTTTCTCTATTTGGGTACAATAATAGTACAAATGCCTTCGGGCTTGCCCTCTTCGGAGGGAGAAAAAATAAGAAAAGTCATCAGAGTAAGTCTTTGATGACTTTTCTTATTTTTTGGAACATATCTTTATCAACCACTCCTATTTTATTAACAAATCGTCTTGTATCAACAAGCCTTATCTGTGAAAGAATAACAAAGGCGTCTTTGCCATCTACTTTTCCTAAAGCAAAGTGGTAAGGATTTTTCTTTACAGAAGTGGTTAACGGTACGACAAGGCATACATCTTTACTAAATCCTTTCAAAACAAGCGCGGGCCGTTCAGCATCTTTACTCGTTCCGTCCTGTTCAAAACCAATGTTTACCCCGAGGGCGCACCACCAAATCTCACGCTCGTGATAGAGTTTATTTGAACCTGTGTCATGAATATGCTTTTTGCTTTTATTCCAGTCGTCAAACTTTTTTTTCATAGGGGGTTTTCAAAACAATTATTGAGGTCTGATGGTTCGTGTTTTTATTCGTCAACTTTAAGCATATCTTTCAAGACGTCTTCGGGGATTTCTTTTACGGTATTTTGCTGCGGAACAGGAGTTGGTTTGGGGGTTTGCGGAATTTCACGAACAGGGGTTTCTTCTTTTTTTACTTCTTCTTTTTTCTGCGGGGCGTTTTGAGTTTCTTTTGGTGGAAGAATGGACTGCAAAGCTTCCTTCAGAGAATTTCTGTTTTGAGTCATTTCCGGCGTTTTTACCGAATCTCTTCGCAAAGAAGAAAGAGAAACGCTCGGCGTCTGTGGCGGAATATCACGGCGTACCGGTTCAACGCGAGAACTCATGCGGGGCGCGTTTTGACGATCTGCCGATTCATTTCTTCTTGAGAAATTTCCGCTATTCTGCTCTGGCGGAATTTCTCTTTGAACCGGAGGGTTATTTCTCGGAACAAACAGCGGACGAGAAGGAGCGGTTCCCGTTGTTCCTTGTGTTGGACGATAAGGCTGTACGGGAGGGCGAGATGAAGAAGTCGGACGAGAACCTGCCTCTGAAAAAGGCTTCGGTGAAGCAAAGGAAACGCCTGCTGAAAAACCGCCCGACGGTGGAGCAGGAGTAAAGGTCGGCGGAATAACCGGATTTTTCTTCTCGGCGAAACTCGTTTCGTGCCATTCCATTATTTCTTTTTCCACATCTTCCCTTTTCTTAGCGAATACGTTTCGGGAATTTTCCAGTATTTGTTCTTTGAAAGAGTGTTCCGCTTTTTTGATGGGAGGAAGCGCTACGGCGGAAAAAGGTCTGGATCCTACGCCGTCTATCATGAGTTTGAGGTAGAGCTGATATTTATCAAGATTCACAATGTCCTCAGCAGAGAAAGCCGGCAGAAATTCCTTCTCCAAAACATCGGCATCGTACGAACCGACGCGGAAAGTAATCATCGTTCCAACGTTGCCAAACACGGCCGCCCTCACCTCTTCGGGCATTTGTTCTATATACTGATGAGCGATAGTAAGATTGAGTTTGTATTTTCTCGCCTCGGAAAGAATGTCCGCAAAAGATTCGTTGGCAAAAGACTGGAACTCGTCAACGAAAAAATAGAACGGAGGGAGTTCTGACATTTCCGACCTGGTAGCATCCGCGCGAGACATGGCAGCCAGATATATTTTCGTAATGAGCATGCTTCCGAGCAAGCTCGTATTCTGATCTCCGACTCTTCCCTTTGAAAGATTCATGATAAGAATCTTTTTGGTGTCCATGACGTCGCGGATATCAAACGTGGATTTTGACTGCCCGATGATATTTCTGATGAGCGGATTGGAGACAAATTGACCGACTTTGTTTTGAATGGCCGGCGTCGCTTCCTGCGTATACCGTTCGCCGTATTTCGCGTATTCATCCACCCAGAAAGATTTGATGGAAGGGTCGGTGATATTATCAACCACTTTTTTACGATAGTCTTTGTCCGAGTACATTCGGTTCACACCGAGAAGCGTGGCTCCCGGAAATTCCAAAAGGGCGAGCAGCGTATTGCTCAAGATATATTCCATACGAGCCGACCATGCGTCCACCCAAATCTTTTTGAAAGCGCTCATGAGTCCGCTCGCGACAAGATGGCGTTTGTCTTTGCCGACATCTTCCATAACGTTGAACGCCACCGGATAATCAGTGTCAAAAGGGGCGAAATAGATAACGTCTTTAATGCGGTGTTCCGGAACATAATCAAGCAAAAGTTCAGCCGTTCCGCCGTGAGGGTCTATGAAAGCGCAACCGTTTCCGCTCTGAATATCCTGAACCACCATATTTTCAAGAAGCGTAGACTTCCCCATTCCCGTCTTTCCGATGACGTACACATGACGAGTCCGATCTTCGGCCTTTATGCCGAACTCGGTCATCTTATTGCGGAAATCCGCCTTGGCAAAGTAAGTGATTTTTTGAGGATCCATGATATTCACAATACCATATTTTTGAAAAGTTGAAAAAGGAAAAACAATACAAAAATGTTTTTTAAGTTTTATTATTTAGACGCAGTGATAATGTTAAAGAGTCGGGATTTTTGGATGCTTATCACGTATGCAAGAGCGAGGATTTTCCGATGAGATTCGCGTTAAATTTCAGAAAAAATCGTGGGGCTGTACAAAAGTACTGCCCCACGATTTTTTCTGAAATTTAACGCGAAGATCGCGGAAAAGACCGCTCAGGAATTATAACCCCCTTATTTTGTCTTTGACTTTCTGGATAATACTGGTAATATCCCAATCCGCCTTCACCAGATAATCCTTTACCCCCTTCTCTGCGGCAAAAGAAACTTTATCGGCATCGCTTAAGTTCGTAAGCATGATAACCTGCGCGTCCTTTCCCCAATGATCTTCTCTCAATTTTTCCAGCATGGCAATTCCGTCCATTTTCGGCATAACAACGTCCAACAAAATAAGATCGGGATGTTCTGCAACGGCCGTAGCCAACCCAGCGGCTCCATCCTCTGCCTCCACAACAGTAAAGCCCTCTGATTTGAGATTATCCACAATAACCCTTCTTAAAACGCGGTCATCTTCAACGACAAGAACTTTTTTATCTTGATTGTGATTCATAATTTTTATAGGTAGTTACTCAGTAAGTATATCCGATTTCCCGGTTCAAGCCAAGTCTTTGGCTCCGGAAACCGCCGTCATTCCTGAGAGAGGCAAGTCCACATAAAAGGTCGTTCCCTGATTCTCCACCGACTCAAACCGTATCGCTCCGCCCCCTTTTTCTATAATAGACTTTACGATATACAATCCCAATCCCGTTCCCTCAGACTCCACAATACGAGCGTTGTCCGCGCGGAAAAGTTTGGTGAATATCTTGCTTTGAACATTTGCCGGAATGCCAACGCCGTTATCGGAAACTTTAATATGCAAATTTTGAGCATCTTTTGAAATGGCGAGCGAAATGTTCCCTCCTTTTTTCGTATACTTCACCGCATTGGATAAAAGATTTTGGAAAATGATCCTGACCAGTTTCGGATCGGCATTTACTTTCGGTAGACCTTCTTCATACGAGGAAGCGACATGCATCCCCGCTTCTTGAATTTTTACGAACAATTCATGAAGGACATTTTCCGCGACCTCTTTGAAATCGGTCGGTTCGGGTTCAATGGCGAATGTTCCGAGATCAATCCGAGAAACATTGAGAAGCGCATTTACCAGCTCCACCATATGCTTATTGCTGTCATAAATTTCTTTCAGATAGCTTTTCTGCTGTTCATTCAGAGGCCCCAGCTTTTCCGACGAGAGCATTTCCGAATACCAGCGAATGGCGGAAAGCGGCGTTCTTAATTGATGAGAAGCGAGCGACACGAATTCCGTTTTGCTTTTATCCACTTCTTTCTCATGCGTAATATCCCGGAATACAACGATGGCGCCGATAATTTTTTGTTCCAAAAAGATGGGAGCCGAAGTGACCGATGCGGGGAATTTTGTTCCATCCGCGCGGAACAAGTAGGATACTTTCGTAATGCGAATGCCCTGCACCAGCGTTTGGATGACCGGTCGGTCACCGAGCGCGAGTAATTCTTCTTTTTCATTCTGTTCAATCGGCAACACTTCGGCAAAAAACTTTCCGAGAGAAGAAGCGATGTCCTTTCCGAGCATTTTTCCCGCTTGAGGATTCATCACGACAATCTTTCCGTCTTCATTCGTGGCAATCATTCCGTCCCCGATACTCGTCAAAAGCGCTTCGTCTTTAACCTTCTCTCGTCTTACCGTTTCGTTTACCTGTTCAAGCTCTTCCGTCTTTCCGTGTAGCACATTCTCAACTTCTTTCAGATTTGAAATATCCGTAGTAGAGCCGGCCACCCGAAGAGCTTTGTTGTTTTTATCCCACACGGCATGTCCGCGATCCAGCACCCATCGGTAATCTCCGCTCACCGTTCGGACTCTGTGTTCCGAATGAAAAACAGCGCTTCGTCTTTCAAGATGCAGCTGTAAAGCCTGTTGAAAAGAAGGAAGATCTTCGGGGTGAATGAGAGTAAACCATTCATTCGGATCATCGGACATCGTTGTCTGACGATACCCGAGCATATCGTTCCATTGCGGAGAAAAATATATCTTATTCGCAACCATATCCCAGTCCCATACGCCGTCGTTCTCCCCTTCGGTAATAAGGGAAAACATTTGATTTTGAAAATATAAAGCTTTGGAAGTTTTTAGCACCGACAGATAAGATCGGATAAAAACGACGAGCAAAACCATTACGCCGACAGAAAAAAGAAGAGCGACAGAAAAAATGACAAGAACCGATCGAGGAGAAGTCGGGGCTACGGGAAAAAGAATGGTTGCGTATTTCCACGTAGAATAAGACCCGGTCAAAAGAAGAATGAACACCGTAAAAGGAAATAATTTCCACGCCCAAGGAAGATGCGATTCGGCAACTTCTTCCGCTCTGTCCAGAAGGACATTTCTCGGAAGTCCTACGCGCGTAAGATTCGTTTCGTTTTTTACAAGGGGTTCCATTCATATATTATACAGGAAAAATGAAATCCCCGACACAGAAGTAATTCACAAACAAGGGATACTCTGTTTTCTTTGCTGAGACCTTCCTTTAAAAAGCACCGAATTCAAAATATCAAGTTCCAAATAAATCAAAAATTTTTAAAATTCAAACGTTTATTATTTTTGATTTTTTGATTTTTTGTTTTGGTGCTTATTTGGAACTTATGATTTTTAATTTATAATTTTACCCCTCGGACAAAAAAAACAAAGACCCCATAATGGGGCCTTTGCTCTGGATATAAAGTTTCTTTATTTAAGCGTAACTTTTGCGCCGACTTCTTCCAATTTTTTCTTCAAAGATTCAGCTTCATCTTTCTTCAATCCTTCTTTGATCATGGCAGGAGCGGCCTCAACGAGGTCTTTTGCTTCTTTCAAACCGAGACCGAGAACCTCTTTGATAACTTTAATAACTCCGATCTTCTGATCTCCCGCAGCGGTGAGTTCAACGTTGAAAGAACTCTTTTCGTCCGCAGCTTCCGCAGCCGGGGCCGCGACTCCGGCGACTGCAACCGCAGCTGCCGATACGCCGAATCTCTTTTCAAGCAATTTCACGAGCTCATGGAGCTCAAGAACGCTCATGGTTTCAATTTTCTCAACGAGGTCTTTGAACTTCGCCGGTACTTCTACTTTTTCTTCTTCCATAAATTTTTATTATTAGTGCTTATATATTTTTAGACGGCCTCTTTCTTGTTTGCAACGCCGTCCAAGGCGATGACCAATCCTTGTATCGGAGAATTGATAAGATTGACGAATTGTCCGTACAAGACGTGTCTCGTCGGGATGGAAGCGATAACTTTCATTTCTTCCGCTCCGACAAAGCGATTTTCAAAAACCCCTCCGAGAATTGAAATTTTCTCTTTGAGAGTTTTTTGGAACTTCTGCATTTCTCTCGCGGGAGCGATCATGTCTTCTCCGTAAGCGATAGCGAGTTCTCCGGAAAGTTCCGGAAATTCTCCGCCGATACCCGCTTCGTTGAATACTTTTCGCGCGAGAGTTTTCTTGGAGACAAAATACCCGATTCCCTCCTGATGGAGAGCGCGGCGTATTGCGGTAACATCCGCGACGGAAAGGCCATGGAAGTTCACAAAAACGCGAGAACCTTCTCCTTTGGCGATTCCTTTCAGATGCTCCAATATCTCAACTTTCTTTGCTTTGTTTATTGCCATATATACATAAAAAAACGGCTAAACAGCCGTGCTCTGCATGGAGAAACTCCATACAACCGAAGATCGACCCACTCGAGAGGACTTATGGATGCCTCTTTTCTTCGCGGCTTAGATACACAATATAGTGTTTTTCAGGAAAAAAGTCAACCCCGTACAAGATTTATTGTTTTTGCCCGCAAGCTGAGCATCGTTTCGCCTCAAGAGGAATACTGCTCAAACACTCCGTGCATTTTTTTGTTCCGGGGGCGAGAGAAATAAGGATATTCATCGGCTTGACCACGAAGAAATAGAGCGCAACAAAGATAAGAAGCGCCGAGACGGTGGTATTAATAAACTCGCCGTACATGAACCGACTTCCGTGCAGGGTAAAATACAGGCCGGCAAAATCTTGCGCTTCTCCGGTCATTCCGACGATAGGAGTGAGAATATCTTTTACGATGGCATAGACGATATCTTTAAATGCGGCGCCTACGACGACACCGACCGCGAGATCCACGGTATGGCTGTGGATAATAAACTCCTTAAATTCTTTAAACATGTTTTTATTGTACCAATCTCTTCAGTATTCGTAAAGAGCAAAGCTGTCTCCGTTAAAGAAAAATGGCGGCCGGATAAATCGGCCGCCATTCGCGAAATTTATTTTTTCAAAAGAGCCTCGCGACGAGCCCGTTTGCTATGCGCTATTCGTTTCTTTTTTCCCACGCACGAAATCAAGAGCCCAGGAACGCGGATCAAAGAAAGCAAAAGGATTAATACGCCGGCTCTCCAAAAAGTTTCTCCGGATAAAGTAAAAAGCGCCATTACGAGCAAAACAAGCACAACGGTAAGAATCGTTAGAATTTTTTTGGAATTCGGAAGTATATCAACCATGTCTTTTTCTCCTTTGTGAAAAATCAAAACCGAAGATTATAGTATCACATAATAACACACCAGTCAAACCGACCGCATTTGCAACACGAAAGAAAGTCATATATGATTTCTTCCGGACTCACAAAAGGAGATATTCATAATGGTTCTTTTTCTGATAATAGGGATGATCGCCCTTCCCTTTATTCTTTGGTTCATAGGTTTAACCGAACTCGCCGGCTTCGTCGGCCTGTATGTTATTTTTTCCATACCCTCATTCGTTATGGTCGTAAGGATGCGTATTAAAGACGGTCAATGGCCAAAAATGGCAGGAGGCCCCGGCATTACCCTTGGAGGCAAACGATACGGATTGTGGTAAAATTTTTTAAAGCAAAAGCCCCGGAAACGGGGCTTTTTAAAAGAGTGGAGGGTATGAGATTTCCCCGTCCGCTGCGCTACCGAGGATAAACTTCTCCTCTCATACCCTCCGCAGCTTTTCCACTGCGTTACAAATCTGCGGTGTTTGTTGGACAAAGTTCGAAACTATTTCGAGCAAAATCCAAATGATTAAAACTACTAATGCGGACTCGGCAGGGCGAAACAATTTGTCTGGGGGAATGGATTCGCCCTGCCTCGGCTGATTTCCCGCCCGCAGGAGGGGTCTGGGGAGGAATGCGGGCGGGTTTCGGACTGGGGGTTTTCGGAAATTCGGCGGCTATTTCAATTCTAACTCATCCTTCAACAAAGGAACAATTTGCTTACGCATAATCAGATTTGGTCGCTCCGCGACGACGCCAGCAAATTGTACTTTCAAAACTTTTTCCAAGAGTTTTTGCGTTTCGGAATCTTGAGCGACAAAAAAGTTTTTGATATCTTCAAGCTCGATTGTATTTTGAAAGATAAAATCTAAGCTCATCTCTTTTTTGATTTTACCTAAAACTTGGACAATCTCACCACTTCGTTCATTAACAAGTTTTTTGGCACCAATCATTTCTATTTGAGCGATACCAACTTTTTTGTCGCCCATAACAAACCATGCGAAATCGCCCTCAATTCTCTCTGCCAATTTGCCACCTGATAAATCTGATTTTGCGATAAACAAATCTTTCCAAAAATCTTCGGGCAATTTCGCAACCTTATTGAGCCATTCGGCCGCTATCTTGTCGCGGTCAGTGGTAACACTTCCCTTAAAATTGAGTGTATTGGAAATTATCGCTCCATAAACAAGCGTTGCTGATTCTTTCGATATATCAACATTACTTTGCATAAATTTTTCTGCGACAAGAGTAGCGGCCGCACCGACAAGCTCAATTTGCGCTTTGGCTTTGGGAAATTTGTCTGCCTCATGAACTTTTCGGTGGTCAATAATTTCGATGACTTTTTCTGCGGAAATTTTTCCTTCTAGTCCGTTGAGGTCGCTTGCGTCCACAAGTATCACTTCATCGAAATTATCCGCGTTTTCTACCATTGGCGGATATTCAAAGCCAAAGCGATCTAAAATATATTTCGCTTCGTCGTGTGGTTCGCCTATAATACCGACGACAGAATTTTTGCCAGTTTTCTGTAAAAATTCGCCGTAGGCGATTGCACCAGCAACGCCGTCGAGGTCGGGATTTACATAGCAAGTTACGAGGATTGGTTTCATATTATTTAACTCTATTTATAACCATACGATTACTTTTTCCCAGATTACATTCTTCACAGAGAGTTTGAAGATTTTCAAATGTGCTTTTTCCACCATTTGCAAATGGTTCAATATGGTCAATATGTAATTTCGTTCCTATATCGGTTGCTGGACTTTTACCACAAAAAACACAACGGAAATTATCCCTATTCAAAACTCGGAGTCTTAGACTTAAAGAAACGTTACGAGAATTTTCTTTTTTATATTCGGTTTTATTTTCTTGTTGTGTTTTTTGTTCTTCTCTATCAGGTAACACAAAATCGTCCGCCAAAATTGCATCGCCCATTTTGTATTCAATAAATTTTGAACAGGCATTAACCCAACCACCAAATCGTTGCTTGTAGGTATTGTATGAAAATTTTGGCTCGGACATCTCCCATTCTGTACGAGATGGACGTTGCCCAACTTTTTGCCATATTCTCTCCATTTCATCAAACAACTCTTTGTCAGAGAAAACCCTGTTTGGTGCGTGCGGACGAGAAGATAAGTCCAATCCTTTTTGTTGAAGAGATTTTTTTAATACTTCAAGTGCTTTCGTCCAGCTACCGTCAAAATGATTTCTCACAGTAGTGGAACTAATCGAAGCAATTTTATCAAAATCCCTTCTTCCAAACTCGATATAATTAAAATGTTTTGCCGCTAATTCAAGCTCCTCCAAAATTTTGGATTCGGGCATTTCATTCAGCCTTCTTCTTTGGAATTTAAAGTCCATACAATTATTTAATCAATTCCTCAATATCGACATTCAAAGCTTTGGCGATTTTGCTCACCACAAAAACCGAAGGTTTTTTGATAACCCCTGTTTCGACCTTTGTAAGCGTTGTATAGGGAACATCCGCCTTACGAGCAAAATCGTCTTGAGAAAGACCTAATTTTGTCCGTAGTTTCTTGATTTTCTGTCCTAGTGAGTTACTTTCCATATATTGATAACATAAAACTGTTGCTTGTTTTTACTTGCAGTATTATAATAACAAATATGAGAGTATTATTCAATAATTTTGTAGCCGCCGAATTTCCGAAAACCCCCAGTCCGAAACCCGCCCGCATTCCTCCCCAGACCCCTCCTGCGGGCGGGAAATCAGCCGAGGCAGGGCGAATCCATTCCCCCAGACAAATTGTTTCGCCCTGCCGAGTCCGCATTAGTAGTTTTAATCATTTGGATTTTGCTCGAAATAGTTTCGAACTTTGTCCAACAAACACCGCCAAAATTCGGAATTCAAATTTCCGCCAAAAATATGGTCGGCGCGAAGCGCCGTCTGTTCTGCATTCCCCCCACAAAATCCTGATTCAGCAAGGATTCGCCACGCTCCGCGTGGCTCCTCGTTTGCCAATACAATTCTATGAATAATCACACCAGAAAATTTTTCATATACACTCGCAAATCTACCGACACCGAAGATCGGCAAGTTAGAAGCATTTCAGACCAACTGGCCGAATTAAAATCTCTTGCTCTCAAGGAGGATATTGATGTTGTTGATATTTTCGTGGAAAAACAAACCGCTAAGATTCCGGGTCGGCCAGTATTTAATGAAATGCTTCTCCGTATCGAGCAAAATGAAGCAAGTGGAATTTTAGCGTGGCACCCCGACAGATTGGCTAGAAATTCCGTTGATGGTGGAAAGATAATCTATTTGCTCGATACGGGAAAAATTACCGAGCTAAAATTTCCAACTTTCTGGTGTGATACGACACCGCAAGGCAAATTCATGTTGAGTATCGCTTTTTCGCAATCCAAGTACTATGTGGACAATTTGTCGG